>JBEIHO010000007.1:0-72791 GCA_040381215.1 Alphaproteobacteria bacterium
AATTGGCACGCGAACGCGCACCGCCCTCACCCAGCTGGTCGCTCTCCGACATCTGCACCCAGGTATCGGTGACGACCGCAGCCGCACCCGAGACCGCCTCGTTCGGATCACGCACGAGATGCACCCGCCCACGCTCCTGCTTCGCCCACGCGATGAGCTGCGGATCGGGATCAAGCTCGGGCGGACAGGCAACGCGCAACTCGAAGCCGAAGCGCACCGCCGCATGGATCCACGAGGCGCACACATTGTTGCCCGCACCCGACCACGCCACCACCTGGCCCCCGATCGGCCCGCGATGCTCCTCGAAGGTCAGGATGTCGGCCATCAGCTGGCAGGGATGCGTCTTGTCGGTCAGCCCGTTGATCCCAGGCACGCTTGCCGTGCGCGCAAGGTCAAGCAGGCTCTGGTGGCGCTTCGAGCGCAGCACGATCCCGTCGACATAGCGCGACAGCACCCGCGCCGTATCGCCGACCGTCTCGCCATGGCCAAACTGCATGTCACGCCCGTCGAGGAACATGCACTCCCCGCCCAGCTGGCGCATGCCCATGTCGAACGAGATGCGCGTACGCGTCGAGGGCTTCTCGAACACAAGCGCCAGCATGCGCCCCTTGAGCGCCATGTCATCATCGCGCGCGCCCTTAGGACGACCACGGCGGGCATCCTTCATGCGCCGCGCACTGTCGACAAGCGACCGCAGGGTCGGCGCATCGAAGGCGTCGAGATCAAGGAAATGCCGGGGCGTCGGGGCAGGACTCATTTCGCAGCTTCTTTCGGGGTTTGCGCGGCCAGGAAGGCGCAGGCGTCGTTGAGGATGTTCACGGCTTCGCGCACGTCCTCCTCGTTGATGATGAGCGGCGGCAGGATGCGCACCACGTTGTCGCCGGCGCCAACGGCCAGCACACCACGCTCGCGCAAGGCGTCGACCAGCGTGGAATTGACGACCTTGCACTTGAGCCCGAGCATGAGGCCCTGCCCGCGCACCTCCTCGATGACGGCGCCATTGCGATCGCGCACCATCTGCAACTGCTGCTGCAGGTAGTTCCCGATCCGCACCACATGCGCCAGGAACGCGGGCGCCGCAACCAGGTCGACAGCGGCATTCGCCACCACCATCGCCAGCGGATTGCCGCCGAAGGTCGATCCATGCGTGCCGGCAGTCATGCCCGCCGCCGCCGTCTCGGTCGCGAGGCACGCCGCCACCGGAAAGCCGCCGCCCAGCGCCTTCGACACCGCCATGATATCGGGCGTGATCCCAGACCACTCATGCGCGAACAGCTTGCCCGTCCGCCCCATGCCCGACTGCACCTCGTCGAGGATCAGCAGCAGCCCGTGTTCGTCGCAGATCTCGCGCAGCGCCCTCAGTTTCGACGGCTCGACGACCCGCACGCCGCCTTCGCCCTGGATGGGCTCGATCAGGATGCCGGCCGTCTCCGACCCGATCGCCTTGCGCACCGCCTCGAGGTCGCAGAACGCGACCTGGTCGAAGCCATCGACCTTGGGGCCGAAGCCATCGAGATATTTCTTCTGTCCGCCTGCGGCGATCGTCGCCAGCGTGCGGCCGTGGAAAGCCCCTTCAAACGTGATCAGCCTGTATTTCTGGGGCTCGCCGCGCGACGCGTGGTACTTGCGCGCCATCTTGATCGCGCACTCGATCGCCTCGGCGCCGGAATTCGAGAAGAAGACCGTGTCGGCGAATGTCAGCTCGACCAGTCGCTCCGCCAGCTTCTCCTGTTCCGGCACGCGGTAGAGATTGGAGGTGTGCCACAACTTGTGCGCCTGCGCCGTCAGCGCCTCGACCAGCACCGGATGCGCATGACCCAGGGCGTTAACCGCGATGCCGGCGCCCAGGTCCAGGTAGCGCCGCCCCTGCGTGTCCACGACATGGGCCCCCTCTCCCCGCTCGAGGGCAATGGGCGCACGGGCATAGGTGGGAAGAACGGGACTGATCACGCAAGGCCTCACGACGGCAGCTGGTTTCAAAGGCGGGGATCCTAGGGCAAACCGCTTCGCGCTGCAGCATGGCCTTTGCGCGCAACCCGCGGGCCACTTGCCCACATTAAAAAAATTAACCATTGTGGTTGAACAACAACTATCCCCAACAACTACATGTCGGACCCTCTGTATCATCTTGTAGCAGAGCCATAGTTGCATACTATGGCTGGGCCTTAACCATACTGTCCATGCAAGGGAGTGCCGGATGAGTTGGACGGATGAGCGCGTAGAACAGCTCAAGCAGCTCTGGTCGGACGGTCTGAGTGCCAGCCAGATAGCCCGCCAACTCGGTGGGGTTACCCGCAACGCGGTCATCGGAAAAGTCCATCGCCTGGGCCTTGCAGGGCGCGCAACCCCTGCCCGCACGGAACGCCCCCGCGTCCAGGTCCAGCGGCGCCAGGCGCGCCCGCGTCCGGCGCCCGTCGTCCAGCAACCCATCGTCGAGAAGGCCCCGCTCATCGACGAACATGGCCGCAAGACCACGGTCCTGACGGTCAACGACCGCATGTGCAAGTGGCCGATCGGCGACCCGTCGACCAACGATTTCCACTTCTGTGGCCACCCACCCAAGTCCGGCTCCCCCTATTGTGAAGCGCACTGTGTGAAGGCGTTTCAGCCCGCGCAGAGCCGGCGGGACCGGGACCGGGACAGGGAATTCAAGCGCTACCTCGTTCGCGGGTAAGCGCTAGCAGCCGCAAGGACTTTCAAGGGGAGGCCCACCAGGCCTCCCTTTTTTCATGCATGCCGGAAAGACAGGCCTTCTAGCTGATAAGGCTGGTGTCGAGCGAATAGCCCGCAGAGCGCACCGTCCGGATCGGATCGGCTTCGCCGGGCTCGGTCAGCGCCTTGCGCAACCGCCCGATATGCACATCGACCGTACGAGCATCCACATAGACCCCGCTGCCCCAGACCGCATCGAGCAACTGCTCGCGGCTGAAGACGCGCCCGGGATGGGACAGGAAATGATCGAGAAGCTTGTACTCCGTCGGCCCCAGATGGATATCCCGTCCCGCGCGCCTGACGCGGTGCGAACCCCGATCGATCGAGATGTCGGCAAACGACACGATGTCCTCGGCAAGCGCCGGACGAATGCGCCGCAGCACGGCGCGGATGCGCGCCAGGAGCTCGGTCATCGAGAACGGTTTTGTCAGGTAGTCATCGGCGCCCGTATCAAGACCGCGCACCCTGTCGGCATCCTCACCACGCGCCGTCAGCATGATGACGGGCAGGTTCTTGGTCTCCACGCGGGCCCGCAAGCGCCGGCAAACCTCTATGCCTGATACCTTGGGCAGCATCCAGTCGAGGACCACGAGATCGGGCTGAGCCTCCTGCACCTGCAGCAGCGCCTCCTCCCCATCATGCGCCTCGCTGACCCGGAACCCCTCCTTCTCGATATTGTATCGCAGCAAGGTCGCCAGCGACGGGTCATCCTCGACAATCAGGACAATGGGTTTGTTCGCGCCGCTCATGAAGCCATTCCGGAAAGTGTCAGCCCGCGCCAGTCAGGTTTGGCGCGTCCACGGTTGTACTGGATGTCTTGTCGCTCTTCGGCCGGGGATCCGACATCTTGGCCCCGGTGACGATGTAGCTGATCGTCTCGGCGATATTGGTTGCATGGTCGCCGATCCGCTCGAAATTCTTGGCGATGAAAAGGAGATGCGTCGAAGGCCCGATCTTCTTCGGATCCTCCATCATGTAGGTCAGCAGCTCGCGGAACAGCGAGTTGTAGATCTCGTCGATCTCGTCATCGCACTTCCAGACCATCATGGCCGCATTCACATCACGCCGTGCATAGGCATCGAGGACGTTCTTCAACTGCGTCAGCGACAGCCGCCCCATCCGCACCAGTCCCTGCACCAGCTGCTGGTCCGTCACCTCGCGTGACACCACGATGGCGCGCTTCGCCACGTTCTTCGCCAGGTCGCCGATACGTTCGAGGTCAACCGAGATCTTCAGCGCCCCCAATGTTTCGCGCAGGTCAGACGCCAGCGGCTGGCGCAAGGCCAGCAGGCGAATGGCCTGCAGCTCGATCTGTGATTCAAGGGCATCGATCTTCTGGTCCAGCTCGACGATCTTCTCCGCCAGCCCCAGGTCGCGCCGCGCCATGGCATCGATGGCATCCGTCAGCTGGGTCTCGCACAGACCACCCATCTGCTCGATCGCCGTCGCGAGGGATTCAAGCTGGTCGTGAAACGACTTGACGATATGTTCGGCCATGGGTCCTCGCTGTGACAGGGGGCGCGCAAGCCGAGACACGTCACAATCGCCTCGTCACAACGCGCCGATGAGTAAGATAGGCGTTGGGAGCTTATGTGACAAATCGATGAAATTTTTATGATGGCCCAAGCAGACCCGGGCGCGGCGCCTCGCCGACACCCGCCACCGTCGCCAGCGGCAGGTGGATGGTGAAGGTCGAGCCTTCGCCAACCTGGCTCTCGACCACCAGCCGGCCACGATGCCGGTTGAGGATGTGCTTGACGATCGCAAGCCCGAGCCCCGTGCCACCGATCGCGCGGCTGCGCTTGACGTCCACACGATAGAAGCGCTCGGTCAGTCGCGGGATATGCTCGCGCGCAATGCCTTCACCATGATCCCTGACGGACAGCACGACGGCCGGCGACGGCCCCGGCTCGCCCGGCCCTGCCCGCCGCGTGCCCAGCTGCACGAGGACGGAAGTGTGCGGCCGCCCGTACTTGATCGCATTGTCGATCAGGTTCTGCACCACCTGGTACAGCTCGTCCTTGTCGCCAACGACATCCGGAAGCGAGGCCGGCTCGACATAGTCGAGCTGGATATTGGCCGCCACCGCCATCGGCTGCAGCGCATGCACCGCGTCCTCCACCACCTCGCCCAGGTTCACGCTGCCCGAGGGGCGCACATGCTCGTTGAGCTCGATGCGGCTGAGCGACAGCAGGTCATCGATCAGCCGGCGCATGCGCGAGGCCTGCTCGCCCATGATGGCAAGGAAGCGCTCGCGCGCCTCCGGGTCATCCTTTGCGTGGCCCCGCAACGTGTCGATGAAGCCGGTCAGCGAGGCCAGGGGCGTGCGCAATTCGTGGCTGGCATTGGCAACGAAATCCGCCCGCATCTGCTCGACGCGCTGCGCCTTCGTCGTGTCCTGAAGCAACAGCAGCACCGCACGAACCACGCCGTCAGCGCCATCAATCGGCAGGATCTCGGTGTCGAAAAGCTGATCCGGTGTTCCCACGAGCGAGAACGGCACGCGCTGGCTGCCCCGCCCCGCGAGCGCAAGCTCGAGCGCCGCAAGCACCTGGGGGGCACGGATGATGCTCGCTAGATGCTTGCGCGGCTCGGCAACGCCCAGCAGGTGCTCCATCGGCTCGCTGGCAACCACGATGCGCCCCGTCTGGTCCGTGAGCACCGCCGGGCTGGTCAGCCGACGAATGACATCGACGGCCGCAAGCTCTGCACCGCCGGGCGCCGGCATAGGCGGCACGGCCGGAGCAATGACATCATCCACCAACCGCTCGTTCACCTGCGGCAGCGGGTCCGGCAGGCTCCTGACAAAGCCCAGCCGCGCCACCGCAAACGCCGTCACGGCGATGGCCAGGATGAAGCAGAACGTCCACTGCTGCGTCCATGCGGCGATAAGGAAGAAGGCAATCCACGAGGCGACCAGCACCCACTTGATGTCATCGAGCCGCACGCCAACAGGTGAGCGCGCCGCGCGCTGCCGGTTAGGGCCATTGCCACCGCGCGCGGTCATGCCTGCCCCATCTGCACGCGGGCCTGTGCTCTCAGCCTGTACCGCCATGTCGATCCCCTCGCTCCCGCTTGCGTCGAGCTCCACGCGCACACGACGCCGGCGCGGTTCGGCAACATAAAACCACAACAGCATCGCCGCCGCGAGCTTGGCAAGCACGGCCACGATGAACACATCCACGAAACCCAGCGATTGCGCGATGTGGCCTCCCGCTATGGCACCGACGACCTGCACCAGCGACTGCGCAGAGTTAACCATGGCGATGCGCATGGGCAGGTCCTCGCGCGACCCGAATTCAAGCACCATGTTCTGCGCCGCGATCAGGAAGCCGGCATAGCCGATCCCGATCCCCGCAAAGCTGAAGATCGCCCCGTTCAGGTCGGGCGCAAACAGCAACCCGACGGTTGACCCGGCCCACAGCAGCAGGGACGGCACGAACACCGCCTTGAACCCGAGCCGGTCCGCCAGCGCGCCCCAACCCAGGTTGGCAACCGTCTGCGAGCCCAGCAGCGCCAGCGACAGAAGCCCGATCACCTCGCCGGTCAGTCCCTGCGTGCGCTCGACGAACAGGATGTAGAAAGGCAGCGCCAGGGTCCCCAGCGTTGCCAGCGACTGCGCCCAGAAATACGCGGCAAATCCAGGGTCCTTCAGCAGCCCCGGAATATCGGCGATGCGCTCACGCGCGCTGACCGGCGCGCGCACATTCGGCGCCTCCGGTTCACGCACGAGATAAAGCAGCGACAGCCCCGCGGCGGTCAGGATGAAGGCAAGAAGGAAGGTCGACGCGTAGCCGTTGCCCAGCGCATTCGTCTCGACAAGATAACTGCCGCCGATGAAAGCCACCGCCGACGCCGTCGCGCCACCAAGGAAATTGCGCAGGCCAATCAGCATGCCGCGCCGGTCGGCGGGGATCGTCTTCGTCAGGAGAACGTTCCAGAGCACGTTCTGCATGCCCGAGAAAACGCCCAGCAATCCAAGGAACACGGCAAACACATAAAGCGCGATCCCGGGCGGCAGCAGGAACCCCGCCAGCGCCAGCCCCAGCACCGACAGGCGCATCATCCACCCATAGCGCAGCCCCAGGTCGATGATGCGCTTGCGATGCTCGATCGCCGTCGCGCCGAAGACACTGCTGAAGAAGGCGCCCAGGTGCTGCATCGCCAGCACCAGCCCGACCGTCGACGGCGATCCGGAAAGAAGGAACAGGTAGGCCGGAACGAAGGTCGGCGCATTGACCAGGCGAAAGCCGGTCATGGCCAGCATGCCGTGCGCAAGCTGGCTCAGGTAGTTCCGTGTCAGGTTCGCTTCCATGTCGGCGCGAAACCTGGCCTCGTCGTCACTTGCGCCCGCCACGGGATTGTCTCTTGCAGAAGGGTCTTGCACCCCGTGCGACTTAGCCCATGCAGGCCTCAACGCCCATGCGTCTTTTGCAGCAACCGTCACAAGCCGTCGAACTTGCTCGGGCCAAAACCCCCGGCAGCCCGGTCGCAGGCCTTCCAAACGCCCCCGCGCGCCACTAGGTTGCACGCCTAGACGCGGCTGCGTTGGCCGATGCGCGCACCTTCACCGTCCCGGAGATTAACGATGATCAGACCCCTGGCCCTCTGCAGCGTGCTCGCGCTGGCCCTCGTTTCATGCGGCAACCCGGCCCCCACCGCCCAAGAAACAGCGTCAAACACCGCGGCCCCGGCGACCGAACCCTCAGCAACGGCAGAAACCACCGCAGCCGCAACACCCGACGCCTGTGACCTGGTGACCCCCGACGAACTCGCCGCCATCTTCACCGGCCGCAGCTTTGCGATCGACAACACCAGCCCCGCACCGCGCAATACCCCGGCCAGCCCCGGCAGGAATGCCATCACCTCCTGCACCTTCGTGTCGCCCGGCGCCAGCGTGAAGGACATGATCACCGTAAGCGTGATCCTGACCACCGCACCCAGCGACAAGGCCCAGCAAACGATTGATCGCATGAAGGCAGGCGTTGCAAGCCTTGGCATGGCGGCAACGCCCGTCGACATCGCCGGGCTCGGCGACGGTGCCTACTGGGTCAATCTCGGCAGCGACCGCCGCTCAAGCGTCGCCGTCAATGTCCAGCGCAACCCGCGCTACTGGCTCAGCGTCAGCGAATCATCGAGCGGACAGGACGAAGCCACCACCGTCTCACGCCTGACCGAGGTCGCAAGGCAGGCCCTCGGTCGCCTCTGACGCCGGCAGCCTAGACGCCGTGCGCCTTGAACCACTCAAGGCAGCGGCGCCACGCGTCCTTCGCCGCCGCCTCATTGTAGGACGGCCGATAATCCGCAAGGAACCCGTGATCGGCGTCGGGATAGACGATGATCTCGCTCTTCATGTCCCCGGCGGCCTTCAGCGCCGCACGCATCGCATCGACCTGCGACAGCGGGATGCCCTTGTCGAGGGCGCCGTAAAGACCCAGCACGCGCCCCTTGAGCTCACCCGCCACCTCGACCGGATGGCGCGGCGCGGTGTTTCCCTCGCGACGGACCAGCTGCCCGTACCACGCAACACCAGCCTTCACCTGCGGATTATGCGCCGCATGGAGATAGGTCTGCCGACCACCCCAGCAAAAACCCGTCACGCCAACACGGCCGGCATCCCCGCCCTGCTGCACGGCCCAGGCAACCGTCGCATCGAGATCGGCCAGGACAACCCTGTCATCAACTTTTGAAACAACCTGCTCGACCAGCGACTTGATGTCGGTATAGGCCGCAGCATCTCCCTGACGCGCATAGAGATAAGGCGCGACCGCGAGATAGCCCTCCTTGGCCAGGCGCCGGCAGATGTCCTTTATCCATTCATGGATGCCGAAGATCTCCTGGATCACGATGACCACGGGCGGCTTCCCGCCACCCGCCGGCCGCGCGCGGTAACCCGGGATCTGGCCATCGGCAACCGGGATCTGCACATCGCCCGCCTCAAGCCCGGCCACATCGGTCATGACCGCCGACGCCGCCACCGGCTGCACCGACAGCGCAAAGCCGGCCGTCAGGCTGGACACAAGGATCTGGCGCCTGTCGACGCCAGCGGAATTCATCGAAGCCTGATCCAGTGTGCTCACGCACGCTCTCCCTTCCTGAAGCATGTCTCAACGGATGCGCCTGAGCGACCGGGCCCGGTCATTGAAGCCGAACAGGTTGAAGTTCGTCTGCGACCGTTCCAGCTCGATGCAATAGCCGCGATAATTCGGCTTGTCGCACAACTGCCAGATGCCGCCCTGGACCCGCACGCTCGAGGCAACGCCCGCGAAAGAATAGGCGCTCAGGTCAGCGATGTCGCCATCGAAAGTGCAACTCGCCCCTTCAAACCGCACGTTCTTGTAGAGCGTGATCGTGATCCAGCGCGCGTTTCCCGCCTCCAGGGGACGACAGGCCTTGCGCTGGCTATCCGACGCCAGGCTGTCACCCATCGTTCCGCCAAGCCACGCGGGGACAAGAACCAGAACCAGCAGAACCCCAAGAACCCATCGCATCGCGCGCCTCCAACACCACCAGCGCCACCTTACGAGGCCAGCCCCCCGCCACCCCTGCGTGGGCTCAATATTTTGTAAGGTTTTCGCCACAAGCGCGCCGTCTTTCTGGACACAATGCAAGGCCTCGCCACCAAGGGGACAGACAACCCATGATCCGCGCGCTCGCAGCCTTTCTCCTGTCGCTGGCCCTGTTCGCCGAGACGACCCTCGCCGCATCGCTTCCCGCGCCGGTGACCCGCATCGTCGTGGAAAAGCAGAAGCGCAGCATGACCGTCTACAATGGCGCCCGCGCCCTCAAGACCTATCGTATCGCGCTCGGCGGCAACCCGACGGGACACAAGCAGCACGAAGGCGACTCGCGCACGCCCGAAGGCCGCTACATCATCGACGCCCGCAACCCCAAATCCAGCTTCCACCTCTCCCTGAAGATTTCCTACCCCAACCGCACCGACACCCGGAATGCCAGGCGAAAGGGCCTGTCTCCCGGCGGCGCCATCATGATCCATGGCACCCCGGCGGGCCTCGCCGCGCTCGACGCGCTCGGCTTCTACAGTGATTGGACCGCCGGCTGCATCGCCGTGACGAACGCCGAGATCGAGGAACTCTACGCAGCCATACGCGTCGGCACCCCGATCATCATCCGCCCATGACCAGGTCAACCAGCGCATCGGGCACGCCCGCGCCGCGCGCAACGCAGAACACGGGCGCCCGCACATAGCCTTGCAGGCAAGCCTGCGTCTCAGCCAGCGGAACCGGGCCATCCTGGAACCCCGACAGCACCACGCCCGCCGGCGAAAGCCCCCGCGCCTCGAGCGCCGCAACCGCCGTCAACGTGTGGCTGATCGTGCCCAGATACCCGCCAGCCACCAGCAGAACCCGCGCCTCGAGGCCGGCAGCAAGGTCGATATTGAGGCAATCGGTACCAAGCGGGGACATGATGCCGCCGGCCCCCTCGACGAAGCCGCCCCCCTCCTGCAGCAGGGCTTCCACGCAGAACTTCTGCACCGCCGCAAGGCGGACCTCCACGCCGGCCCGCCGTGCCGCCATGTCGGGCGACAACGGCGGCAGGAAGCGCCAGGGCGTGATGCCCGCAACCGTCTCCGCATTGACGTCAGTCCCCGCCGCAGCCAGCAGGCGCCCGCTATCGGTGCCCGCAAGGTCATCGGGCGTGAACCCGCTGAGCACCGGTTTCAGGACATTCACCCGCACGCCACGACCTCGCAACGCGCGCACAAGCGCGCACAGCACATAGGTCTTGCCAAGGTCGGTACCCGTGGCACTGACAAACCAGGGCTTCATCACGCACCCTCCGGCAAGGCCTGCATCACGCGCCGGACAGCAGCCGCAAGCCTCATGACGTCATCCTCGGACTGGTTGGCGCAGAACGTGATCCGCAGCCGCGCCGTGCCCTCTGGCACGGTCGGCGGACGAATGGCGCGCACGAGGAAGCCCTCCGCGCCAAGGCGCTCCGACGCCGCAAGCGCGCGCGCCGCATCGCCCAGCATCACCGGCACGATCGGCGATGCAGGTTCAGGCAGCCCGGCCGCATCGCAGAATGACCGCGCAAGCCCGAGCGGACGGGCACACAGCGCCTTGTCCGCAGCGATGATGCCAAGCGCCGCCGTCGACGCCGCAACCACCGCCGGCGGAAGCCCCGTCGAGAACACCAGGCTGCGCGCCCGGTTGATCAGCATGTCGATCACCGCCGCACTGCCGGCCACATACCCGCCATAGGACCCCGCCGCCTTGGAAAACGTCCCCATCTGGATGTCAGGCCGGACCCCCGCCGCATGAGCGGACCCGCGCCCCTCGCCGATCACGCCCAGGCCATGCGCATCATCCGTCATGAGCCAGGCATCATGGGACCGCGCGGCATCGGCGATGTCGCGAAGCGGCGCAAGATCGCCGTCCATGCTGAACACCCCCTCCGTCAGCACGAGGCAATGGCGGAACGATCCCCGATGCGCGGCAAGCAGCGCGCGCAAATGCGCCACATCGTTGTGCCGGAACACGAATACCGCCGCACCCGAGAGCCGGGCACCCGACATCATGCAGGCATGCGAAAGTGCGTCGGCAACGATCATGTCCCCGCTGCCCGCCAGCGCGGGGATCGTGCCGATATTGGCGAGATATCCCGATCCGAAGACCAGGCTCGCCTCGGTGCCTTTCAGCTCCGCGACCGCCGCCTCGCAATCCCCATGCAGCCTGTGGTTTCCCGTCACCAGCCTCGACGCGCCGGCACCGGTGCCATGGGCAAGCAGCGCCGCGCGCGCCGCCGCCCCCACCCGCGCGTCCTGCGACAGGCCGAGATAGTCATTGGAACAGAAGTTCAGGCCGCCACTCGCCGGATCCGGCAATTGGCGCAAAAGCGAGCGCGTGGACGCAATCGCCAGCTTTTCGGCAGCAAACGCGTCGAGACTAACCATGGGCGGGAGGTTTTGCAGTCATGGGGTTCCTTGACCCGGAACGGATGGTGCTTATTGTGCGGGATCACATCTGAACCAGGCACCATCGTCAATGACAACAGCCGCCATCAGCACAGCGTCACGCCCGTCATCATCCGCCCCCCAATCCACGGCCCCGCGCTGGACTTTCGAAGCCGCCAAGGCGCTCTTCGAGATGCCGTTCAGTGATCTCATCTTCCGCGCCCAGACGGCCCACCGCCAGCACTTCGATCCGAACGAAGTCCAGATGTCGACCTTGCTGTCGATCAAGACAGGCGGCTGCGCCGAGAACTGCGGCTACTGCAGCCAGTCCGCCCATTTCGAGACCGGCCTCAAGGCCTCAAAGCTCATGGCGCTGGAAGAAGTCCGCACCGCCGCCGCCCGCGCCAAGCAAGGCGGCGCAACGCGCTTCTGCATGGGCGCCGCATGGCGCGAGCCCAAGGACCGCGACATCGATACGCTTTGCGAGATGGTCCACGAGGTCAAGGCCCTCGGCATGGAAACCTGCATGACCCTCGGCATGCTCACGAAATCCCAGGCCGAGCGCCTGGCAGGCGCCGGCCTCGATTACTACAACCACAACATCGATACCGGCCCGCAGTACTACGAGAAGGTCGTCACGACGCGCACGCTCGCCGATCGCCTCGACACCCTCCAGAACGTCCGCGAGGCGGGAATGAATGTCTGCTGCGGCGGCATCGTCGGCATGGGCGAGGAGCGGGATGACCGCATCGGCATGCTCCTTGAACTCGCCAACATGCCTACGCCGCCCGAGTCCGTTCCCATCAACGCACTGGTTCCCATCCGTGGCACGCCGCTCGGCAATTCGCATGCCCTCGAAGGGATCGAGTTCGTCCGGACGATTGCCGCCGCCCGCGTCATGATGCCGACCTCGATGGTGCGCCTCTCGGCAGGCCGCGAAACCATGAGCGAGGAACTCCAGTCGCTCTGCTTCCTGGCTGGCGCCAACTCGATCTTCATCGGCGACCGCTTGCTCACGACCGCCAATCCCGCCAAGGAACGCGACGACCGCCTGTGGGCGAAGCTCGGCATCCGCGCGATGCCGGCGTGACCACACCGGACTGGCTGACGCAAGGCTGGCATCACATCTGGCTGCCTTACGCGCAGATGAAGACGGCCCCCCTGCCCCTGCCGGTCACCGGCGCCAGCGGCAGCCGCATCCATCTGGCCGACGGCCGCCAACTTATCGACGGCGTTGCCTCCTGGTGGACCGTGGCCCATGGCTATGGCCACCCCCACATGCTCGAGCGCATGCGCGACCAGTTGATGCGCCTGCCCCACGTGATGCTGGGAGGCCTCGCCCACGAACAGGCCTACACGCTGGCGACCAGGCTCTCGCGACTGCTCCCGCCAGGACTAGATCGCACGTTCTTCACCGACTCAGGCTCGGTCGCCGTCGAGGTCGCCCTGAAGATGGCCATCCAGGCCTGGGTCAACCGGGGAGAACCCGCGCGTCGCAGGATCGTGCATTTCCGGGGCAGCTATCACGGGGACACTTTCGCCACCATGGCCCTGTGCGACCCTGACGAGGGCATGCACCACCTGTTCGCCGGCATGCTGCCTGAAAACCTCATGGCGGAATTGCCGACGACGCCCGAAACGACAGCGCGCCTCGAGGAAGTCCTCTCACGCCCCGACGTGGCAGCCGTCATCGTCGAACCACGGGTCCAGGGCGCAGGAGGAATGCTGTTCCACGCGCCGGAGACCCTGCGGGCCATCGCCGACAGTGCACGCCGCCACGGCGTCTTTCTGATCCTTGACGAGATCTTCACCGGCTTCGCGCGCACGGGTGCGATGTTTGCCATGGACGCCGCAGGCGTGGTCCCCGACATCGTGTGCCTGGGAAAGGCGCTGACGGGCGGCACGCTGCCGCTCGCCGCCACGGTCGCGCAGCGCCACGTCTTCGATGCATTTCTTGACGACGATCCGGGCCGGGCGCTCATGCACGGCCCGACCTACATGGGCAACGCCCTCGCCTGCGCCGCAGCCAATGCCTCGCTCGACCTGTTCGAGAGCGAGCCCCGCGTCGCCCAGGCGATCGCGATCGGCCGCTATCTGGAGAACGCGCTCGAGCCCTTGCGGCAGGTGACCGGTGTCGTCGACGTACGGGTCATGGGCGCGATCGGCGTGGTGCAACTCGAGCACCTCGACCGCATGGCCTTGCGCCAGGCCTTCATTGAGCGTGGCGTCTGGATCCGCCCCTTCGGGAACATCGTCTACACCACGCCACCCCTGACGATCGACGACACCGATCTCGCGATGCTCGCCGACGCCATGACAGGGGTTGTGCGTGAAAGCGCCCGCTAGACCGAGCGCTTCACCATCATCTGCTTGATCTCGCTGATGGCCTCGGCCGGGTTCAGCCCCTTGGGACACACCGAGGCACAATTCATGATCGTGTGGCAGCGATAGAGGCGGAACGGATCCTCGAGATTGTCGAGCCGCTCGCCCGTCGCTTCATCGCGTGAATCCGCAAGCCAGCGATAGGCCTGCAGCAGCACGGCCGGACCAAGATACCGCTCCTGGTTCCACCAATAGCTCGGGCACGAGGTCGAGCAGCACGCACAAAGGATGCACTCGTACAGCCCATCAAGCTTCTGGCGATCTTCCGGCGACTGCTTCCATTCCTTCTCGGGCGCCGGCGTCGTCGTATGAAGCCACGGCTCGATCGACGCGTACTGCGCATAGAAATGCGACATGTCCGGAACCAGGTCCTTGATCACATTCATGCTGGGCAGCGGATAGATCGCGATCGTGCCCTTGGCGTCATCCATGGACTTCGTGCACGCAAGCGTGTTGGAGCCGTCGATGTTCATCGCGCAGCTGCCGCACACGCCCTCTCGGCACGAGCGACGGAAGGTCAAGGTCGGATCGATCTCGTTCTTGATCTTGAGCAGCGCATCCAGAACCATCGGCCCGCAGCTGTCGAGATCCACTTCGTACGTATCGAGGCGCGGGTTCTGGCCGTCTTCCGGATCCCAGCGATAGACCTTCACGGTCTGGGTACGCTTGGCCCCCGCCGGCGCAGGCCACGTCTTGCCGGGAAGAACCTTGCTGTTTTGCGGAAGGGTGAATTTTGCCATGGCAGTGACCGGCCCCGATTGATGACGACTCTACCAGTATTTAGTGTCTCGGCCATGTCACGTCCACCGGGTACACAAGTGCGCAATGACGCATTAAGGTGGCAGCCGATCGGGGGATCAAGAACATGCGAATTGGGGCGGTCCTGCTGCTGGCCCTGGCAGCTTTCGTTGCGTCATCTTGCGATTCCGGCAATAGCGGCCGGCCTGCGACCAAAGCCGGCGCCCAGCCGCGCCCGACAGCGACCCAGAACAGCACACCAAAGCCCACCAAGGCCGACGCAGACATTCCCCTAGGGCAACTGCCCCCCAACGTCGAACCCGTCCATTATCGCATCGATCTGACCATTAACCCCGACCAGTTGCGCTATGAGGGCCAGGTCGAGATCGAAGTCGACCTCAAGGCGCCCCGCCGCGAGATTTACCTCCACGGCAAGGACCTCGGCGTCGGCCGCATCCAGGCACGCGCGCCCGGACGACCGGACGTCGCCGGCACCTACACCCAGCTTGACCCCAGCGGCGTCGCCCGCATCGCCTTCGACCAGCAACTGCCGGCCGGCCGGGTAAAGCTCTTGCTGCCATTCTCGGCGGCCTTCGAAACCCAGCCCGACGCGCTCACGTCGCAAGGGGAAAGCGGCATCCGTTATGTCTGGACCCAGTTCCAGGAGATATCCGCCAGGCGCGCCTTCCCCTGCTTCGACGAACCCCGCTTCAAGACACCCTTCGACATCTCCATCACGCACATCGCCCGCCACGCCGCCATCTCCAACACCTTGCCCCTGTCAGAGGAAAAAGTGGCCGAAGGCGTGACGCGCACGACCTTCGCGACGACGGCACCGCTCCCCACCTATCTCGTTGCCATCGCAGTCGGACCCTATGACCTCGCCACGGGTCCGGCGGTAGCACCATCGAAGATCCGCCCGAACCCCCTGCCCGTCCGCGCCGCAACCGTCAGGGGCAAGAGCGTCACGGCGCAGTTTGCCCTGAAGGAAACCCCGCGCCTCGTGACGGCTCTAGAGGACTATTTCGCAGCCCCCTTCCCCTATCCCAAGCTTGACCTGATCGCCCCGCCGAACTTCCTCGCCGGCGGCATGGAAAACGCAGGCGCCATCACCTACACCGAGCGCGGCCTCCTGCTCGGCGACCAGCCGGCGATCGCACAGCGGCGCTATTTCAAGCTCCTGCATGCCCACGAGGTGGCACACCAGTGGTTTGGCGATCTCGTGACACCGCGCTGGTGGAATGACATCTGGCTGAACGAGGCCTTTGCCTCCTGGTTGGGAAACCGCATATCGGCCGAGCTCTGGGCGGATGACGAGATCGGGCGGGAAACCGTACGCGAGGCGCTCGATGTCATGGACGAGGACTCGCTCTCGACCGCGCGCGCCATCCGTCAGCCCATCCTCACCAATGACGACATCTTCAACGCCTTTGATGGCCTCACCTATGACAAGGGTGCCGCCATCCTCCAGATGTTCGAGCAGTATCTCGGGCCGGACACCTTCCGCGAAGGCGTGCGCCTGCACATGCGCAACTTCGCCCACGCCACCGCCGACACCAGCGATTTCTTCGCCTCGCTCGCCGCCGCCTCAAGGAAGCCCGAGATCATCGGGGCGATGGAGACATTCCTGAACCAGCCCGGCCTGCCGCTGGTGTCGATGGAAACCACATGCAGCGGCAAGGACCTCAACGTCACGATCCGCCAGTCCCCCTATGGCGCGGCATCAGCGCAAGACCCGCGCACCTGGTCGGTCCCGGTATGCATGCGCGAACTGGGCAAGGGCCGTGCGCTGCCCTGCACGATGCTGGGCAGCGAACCGCGGACATTCAAGGTCCGCGATCTCTGCAACGTCGCCCTGATGCCGAACCGCGACGCATCGGGCTACTACCGCTTCACGATGCCGGCCACGACATGGTCGCAACTCGCGGCGTCCGCCTCGGCCTTGAACCCGGCAGAGCATCTGGCATTCCTCCACGCCTTGCGCTCCTCATACCGGGCCGGGACCGCAGAGGCCTCGACCTACGTGTCCGCACTGCGCGAGGCCGTCAACACCGGCGAATGGGACGTCATCGAACTCGCCACCAGCCTGCTGCGCGAGATCCGCAACGACCTGGTCGATCCGACCCGGCGTGACGCTTTCGATGCCAGCCTGAACACCTGGTTCGAACCATCCTTCGGTCGCCTCGCACCGCCATCCGGCAAGGAAAAGCCCGCCCAGGCCCTGGCACGCAGCGCGCACGCGACCCTGGCCGTTACCGTCTCCCGTCAGCCCCGGGCGCTGGAAACCCTGTCGCCGATGGGCCTCGCGTTCCTCGAAACGATCGCCAGTGGCAAAGCCGCTGCGCGTCACGAGATGATCCCGCCCGCCCTTGTGGCAGCACTCTCGACCGGTGGCAGCGACACAGCCATGAAGGCGATCGCGGCGGTACGCGCGACGCGCGAGGCCGAACATCGAAACATGATCATCCGCGCCATGGCCGCAGCCCGCGACCCCAAGGCGATTGCAACCCTCCAGGCCTTTGTCCTGTCAGGCGAAGTGCGGGTGCGGGAAGTATTCGCCTACATGCGCGAAGCCTTCGCCGGCGGCGAAAGCCGGGACATCGCCTGGAACTGGCTGCGCCGCGACTACCAGCGCGTGGTCAGCGTCACGGGAGAAGGCAGCCGCTCCCGCCTCATCAGCCTTCCGTCCAGCCTGTGTTCGAAAGCCCATGAAGACGACATTCGTCGCTTCTTCGCACCCATGATCAAGGACATCGCCGGCGCACCACGCACGCTCGCCAACACGCTGGAGAGTGTTGCCCGCTGCACCACCTGGCGCCAGGAGGCATCTGCCAGCATCACCGACGCAGTGACCAGGCAGGCGCGCTGACGGCGATCAGCGCGCGGCCCCCGGCCCAGGGGCCGGCACCAGGCGATGCACGAGCCCTGTCGAGATCCGCGACAGCAAATGGAGGGCGCGGGAAGTCCTGTTCGGAATGATCAGCGCGCCGCCGCGCCCGCACCGCTGCCACGCCACTCGCGCAACGTCCTCGGCTGACATGACCCCGCCAGCCTCCTCAGCCCGCCGCACCGAGCGAGGTTTCGTGAGGTTCTCGCGATCAAACCCCGGGGTCTGTGTCGCCGGCGGACACAGGACCTGCACGCACACCCCGTGCGGCGCCAGCTCATGACGCAAGGACTGGCCGAAGCCGACCACGGCATGCTTCGTCGCCGCATAGATCGACCAGCCGAACAATCCGACATACCCGAGATCGGATGACGTCAAGATGAGCTGCCCCCGGCCTGCCGCCATCATGGCCGGCGCCAGCGCCCGCGCGACATTCACCGTTCCGACCGCATTGGTGGCAAACATGCCCGTTGCATCATCCTCGGCCACCTCGTCGAGGAAAGCCGCCCGCGCATATCCGGCGCAATGGAAGACGCGGTCGACAGCCCCGCCCGCAAGAAGGCGCTGCGCGGCCTCGCGAACCGCAACCATGTCCCTGACATCGACCGACTGGCGGCCATGAGCCCCTGACGTCACGCGGGCGGCATCGAGCCGCCCCTCATCACGTCCCCAGATTTCGACGAACGCGCCCTCGCGAACAGCCAGCGTCGCAATGGCGAGCCCGATACCCTCGGACCCGCCCGTGACAAGGACCCGCAAGCGCCCGCCGCTCAGTACGTGCGCGCCTTCGGCGCGATATACTCGACGTCGTTCGACAGCGTGTAGGTATGAACAGGGCGATAGTCGATCTTCACCTTGCCCGTCTGCGAATCGAACCAGGCCAGCGTGTGCTTCATCCAGTTCTGGTCATCGCGCTTCGGGAAATCCTCGCGCGCATGGGCGCCGCGGCTTTCCTCGCGGATGTGTGCACCTTCGACGGTCACGGCCGCCTGCGAGATCAGGTTGTCGAACTCCAGCGTCTCCACCAGGTCCGAGTTCCAGATCAGCGAACGATCCTTGATGCCGATCTCCGGCATCTCGCGATGAACGCCCGCGACCAGGTCACAACCTTCCTTCAGCACGTCCTTGGCGCGGAACACGGCGCAATGGTCCTGCATCGCCTTCTGCATGCGACGCCGCAACTCCGCCGTCGGCACTTTGCCCTTGGCATTGCGGAAGCGGTCGAGGCGCGCCAAGGCGTTTTCACCGGCGTCCTTTGCAAGGTTTGCCTGCCGCTCGCCCGGCTTGACGTCATCGGCGCACTTCAGGCCCGCCGCACGCCCGAACACGACAAGGTCGATGAGCGAGTTCGATCCAAGACGGTTCGCGCCATGCACCGACACGCAAGCCGCCTCGCCGATCGCCATCAGGCCCGGCACCACGGTATCGGCATTGCCGTCCTTCTTCGTCAGGACTTCGCCGTGATAATTCGTCGGAATGCCGCCCATGTTGTAGTGCACCGTCGGCAGCACCGGGATCGGCTTCTTGGTCACGTCGACACCGGAGAAGATCCGCGCCGACTCCGAAATGCCCGGCGGGCGCTCGTGAATGATCTTCGGATCCAGATGGCTCAGGTGCAGGTGGATATGATCCTTGTTGGGACCACAGCCCCGCCCCTCGCGGATCTCGATCGTCATCGCACGACTGACGACATCGCGTGAGGCCAGGTCCTTGGCATTGGGCGCATAGCGCTCCATGAAACGCTCGCCATTGCCATTGGTAAGATAACCGCCCTCGCCGCGCACACCCTCGGTGATCAGCACGCCGGCGCCGAACACGCCCGTCGGATGGAACTGCACGAACTCCATGTCCTGCAGCGGCAGGCCCGCGCGCAGCACCATGGCATTGCCATCACCCGTGCAGGTATGGGCAGAGGTGCAATTCTGGTACGCGCGTCCATAGCCGCCCGTGGCAAGCACGACCTTGGACGCGCGGAAGCGATGGATCGAGCCATCATCGAGGCACCACGCCATGACGCCGCGACAGCGCCCGTCCTCCATGATCAGGTCGAGGGCGAAATACTCGATGAAGAACGATGCATCATAGCGCAGGCTCTGGCCGTAGAGCGTGTGCAGCATGGCATGGCCCGTGCGGTCAGCCGCAGCGCAGGTGCGCTGGATCGGTGCCTTGCCGAAATCCTTCGTCATGCCGCCGAAGGCCCGCTGGTAGATCTTGCCATCCTCGGTGCGCGAGAACGGCACGCCGAAGTGCTCCAGTTCGTACACCGCTTCCGGCGCATTGCGGCACAGGTACTCGATCGCATCCTGGTCACCCAGCCAGTCCGACCCCTTGACGGTGTCGTACATGTGCCAGCGCCAGTCATCCGCCTCCATGTTGCCGAGCGCGGCCGAGATCCCGCCCTGCGCCGCAACCGTGTGGCTGCGGGTCGGGAAGACCTTGCTGACATTGGCCACGCGCAGGCCGCGCTTGGCGGCTTCCAGCGTGGCCCTCAGGCCGGAACCACCGGCGCCAACGACAACGACGTCGAATGTGTGGTCGGTGATGGAATAAGCAGACATGGAGCGAGCCTCGGGGGTTAGACGATGATGCGCAGCACGGAGACCAGACAGGTCACCGCCACGGCAAGAACGGCAAAGTGGAGAAGCACGAGCAGCGCGACCTTCGTGCCCTCGTTATGGATGTAGTCCTCGATCACGACCTTGAGGCCGAGCAGCATGTGAAACAGCCCCGCGATGACGAACATCGCGATCCCGATCGCGTTGAGCGGCTGGGCAAGGAAGATCAGGACATCGGCATGCGGCGCACCCGCGTGGCGCGCAACAGACCACACGAACCAGATCGTCAGCGGCAGCAGCACGATCGCCGACAGGCGCTGGTGCCAGAAATGCATGGTGCCGGACTTGGCTGAACCATGGCCGCGAACGCGGCCGAGCGGCGTACGGATCGTCATTGCCATGCCCCCATCGATTGGTTGGCCACAATCCAGATCAGCGCCGTCGTGATGACCGTTGCACCATAGACAAGCAGGCCCGACCTGTTGGCCGACTTCATGTCGAAGCCGACGCCCGCATCCCAGAACAGGTGCCGCACGCCGTTCAGCGCGTGATAGACGAGCGCAAGCGTGAACCCGAACAGGACCAGCTGTCCGAACCAGTGGCCAGCCACGCTCTCGAACACGCCGTAGGACTCCGCACCGTCCGACGCCGCGTACAGCCACCACGCAAGCAGCAAGGTACCCGCGGACAGACCAACACCGGTGATGCGATGCAGGATCGACGTCCCCATCGTGATGGGCCAGCGATAGATCTGGAGATGCGGCGCGAGCGGCCTGGCCGCTGTGCGCCTCTTGGCGGAGGCCTCAGGCATGGTGGGAGATCCTCGATTGCATATCGGAATGGAAAATCAGGAACATTCGACTACTAATTTTCACAAGCGGACTGTATGAGCAAGCAGGACTTGCCCGCAAAAGGGTTGCCATCGGGGACGTTTCGATGTTTGAGGCCGTGATCTTTGACTTTGGCGGTGTGATCACCGAGAGCCCTTTCGAAGCCTTTAACCGTCTGGAAACCAGCCTCGGAATTTCACCGGACACGGTCCGTCGAATCAACGCGACAAATCCGGACACCAACGCCTGGGCCATGTTCGAACGGTCAGAGATAGACACCGTCGAGTTCGACCGACGTTTTTCCGCGGAAGCCGCAGCGTTTGGCGTCACGCTCTCCGGACGCGACGTCCTGTCATGTCTCCAGGGTTCTGTGCGTCCACGCATGCTCGAGGCTCTGAAGCGCATTTCGGGCCGGTACAAGACCGGGTGCATCACGAACAACGTGCGCAGCGACGGACCGGACCATGCGACAAGGGATCCGAGGGTTGCCGAGGCCTTCGCCCTTTTTGGCCATGTTATCGAGTCATCGAAGCTCGGCATCCGCAAACCCGACCCGCGCATCTACGGCCTGATGCTCGAGCACCTGGGCGTGGAGGCGGCGAAGGCCATCTACCTCGACGACCTCGGCGTCAATTTGAAGCCGGCCAAGGCCCTGGGCATGACCACCATCAAGGTCGTCACCGGCGACGATGCGATCGCAAACCTCGAGGCTCTTCTGGGAACGCGCCTGGGCTGACCGGCAAGGTTAACGAACCAGCCGCCCGCGGCTCACGACCTGGCAAAAATGGCACGCTCATCCTCGAACGCCTTGATCTCCAGCGCATTGCCGGACGGGTCAAGGAAAAACATGGTGAATTGCTCGCCAGCCTGACCCTTGAACCGCACTTGCGGCTCAATGATGAACCGCACATTTTTTGCCTTGAGGGAATCCGAAATTTCCCTGAATTTTGAAGGACTTACGATCAGTCCGAAATGCCGCACCGGCACCTGCTCGCCATCAACCTCATTTGCCCCTTCACACGCCCCCCCGGACGCGCTCAAATGGGCCACGATCTGATGTCCGAAAAAGTCGAAATCGACCCACTCGGACGAAGACCGACCTTCCATACATCCAAGCACGTCGCCGTAGAACCTGCGCGCAGCTTCGAGGTCATGGACGGGAAAGGCGAGATGAAAACGGGGACGCTCGTTCATGTCGTCTCCAGACGAAAGAGTGATGACGCGCGGCAGTGGACTTCAAACATCGAGGGTAAACAAGAGTTGGGCAAGTCACAGCAACGCACGTTGAGGATCGCAGGTCAGTCCGTGCCGGTAAAGGTGCGCCTGAACCCCCGCGCCCGTCGCCTGATCGTGAAGGTCCACCCCTCGACGGGTGAAGTTGCCGTCGTCGCACCATCAAGCCGCTCTCTTCCCAAGGCCCTCGACTTTGCCCGCCAGGAAGGTGAATGGATCGCCGACCGCCTGTCGCGCGTTCCCGAGCGCATCCCGCTTCGCGCCGGCCAGACCATCCCCTATCGCGGCACCCCGCATGTCATTCGCTCGACCCCTGATGAACGCGGCGGTGTCTGGATCGACCTCGAGGCAGACAAGCCGCTCATACGCGTGGCAGGGTTCTGGGAACACATCCCCCGCCGGGTGGAGGACTGGCTCAGGAAACAGGCCCGCGCGCAGATCACGCGCCGCATCTCGGCTCTCGCCGATCAATTGGGGGTCTCCCCATCGCGCATCACCGTGCGCGATGCCGCAAGCCGCTGGGGATCCTGCTCGTCGCGCGGCGCGATATCCGTGTCGTGGCGACTGATCATGGCACCCGGCTTCGTGCTCAACTATGTGTGCGCCCACGAAGTGGCACACCTGCGCGAAATGAACCACGGACGCCGCTTCTGGCGCCTCGTCGACGAACTCGTCGGCAGCGCGGAAACCGAATTGGCACAAGCCTGGCTGCGCGACAACGGAACGGAACTTCACCGCTACGCAGCGACCGAGGACTGAAGTTCAATTCTGTCGGGGTGCCTCGTCCGCCCCCTGCAGGATCTGGCCCAGCAATTCATCGAAGGCAGAAGTCGACGCAACCCCCGAGGGCGCGTCGGCACCAACCTGGTCAACACCCGGCAAGGGCAGGATCGGCTGGTTGGCCGATGCGCGCGTCATGAAGCCCTTCCACGCCTGCGCCGGCAAGGTGCCGCCCGTGATCTGCTTCCCGCCCCCCGGCCCACGATCGCTGCCAATCCAGACACCGGCGACAAGCTGGCGCGTATAGCCAACGAACCAGGCATCCTTGAAGTCCTGTGTCGTTCCGGTCTTGCCCGCCACGGGCCGCGCACCAAGATCAGCCTGCCGCCCGGTTCCATTGCGCACGGCATGCACCAGCATCTGGTTCATCTGCCCGACATGGACGGGATCGACGACACGCCCCATGCCCGAACCAGTGCGCGCATAGACCACGTCTCCATCCTGCGAAAGGATACGCTTGACGCCGTACATGATC
The DNA here is from genome assembly GCA_040381215.1 of Alphaproteobacteria bacterium. Classification (GTDB taxonomy): domain Bacteria; phylum Pseudomonadota; class Alphaproteobacteria; order Micropepsales; family Micropepsaceae; genus SZUA-430. The sequence continues at coordinate 23,510 of JBEIHO010000007.1, forward strand.
GCCCCGTCGCCCCCGTTGGCAAAGGGCGCATACGCCGTGACAAGCTCGGCGAGCGTCACCTCGGACGTACCCAGCGCCAGCGAGGGAACCGCCGAAAGATCGGACACGATGCCAAGCCGCCGCGCCACCGCGGCAACAGCCTCCGGCGTCTCCTGCAGGCAGAGCTGCACGGGCACCGTGTTGACCGACTTGGCCAACGCATCCGCAAGCGTCATCTCGCCCTCGAAGCCCGGCGCATAGTTCTCCGGCTTCCAGTCACGGAACTTGACCGGTTGGTCGACCACGATGCTTTCCGGCGTTGCTCCCGCCTCAAGCGCAGTCAGGTAGACAAACGGCTTGAACGCCGACCCGGGCTGCCGGCGCGCAACCGTAGCCCGGTTGAAGAGCCCCTGCGCATTCTCGCGACCACCGATCATCGCCCGCAGCGCACCATCAGGCGTCATGGCCAGCATCGCAACTTGCAGCGCTTCACGCCCGGGCGCCCCGAGCACCCCCATGACCGCCTCTTCAGCCTGCCGCTGCATGTCAAGGTCTAGCGTCGTCTCGACGATGATGTTGCCTTCCAGAGTGCCCGCGAGGTCCTTGAGTTGCCCCTGCACCCAGTCGACGAAATAGACGCTTCCCTTGCCAAAAAGGCTGGGAGCGAATTTTGGCCGCGTACGCAGGGCCTCCGCCCGTATGGCCTCCGAGATGGCACCAGTCTCGACCATGACCTGCAGCACCACGCGCGATCGCTCAAGCGCAAGATCGCTCCCATTGGCCGGCGAATAACGTGACGGCGCCTTGAGCAGGCCCGCAAGAATGGCGCCTTCAACAAGGCTGAGCTGGCTTGCCGGCTTGTTGAAATAGCGGCGCGATGCCTCGTCGATACCCTCTGCCCCGGCGCCGAAATAGACCTTGTTCAGATAAAGGGACAGGATCTCGTCTTTGGTGAACGAGGCCTCGAGATACAGCGCAAGGACCGCCTCCTGGATCTTGCGAAACATCGTGCGGTCGGGACGCAGGAACAGGTTCTTGGCAAGTTGCTGCGTTATCGTCGATCCACCCTGGACCACGCGCCCTTCCTGCAGGTTCACCCAGAGCGCGCGCCCGAGCCCGCGCACATCGATCCCGAAATGCGACCGGAACCGGCGATCCTCGCTGGCGATGACGGCCTCGACCACGTGGTCTGGCAAGGCATCTACCGGGACATGATCCTGCGAAAGCCGCCCTCGTCGGGCGATGACCTTGCCGTGCACATCGAGGAACGTCACAGTCTGGCTGCTCTGCCCACCGAGAAGTCCATCCATCGACGGCAGGTCCTTGGCGATGAAGGCAAGCAGTGCCGCCATGCCAACCGCCCCCCAAACGAGGACGAGCGTCATCGTGTAGGCCACGCGACCAAGCGCCCCTCCACGAGAGGGCGCAGCCGCACCATCGACGTGACGCGGCTTGCGCCCGCCGCCACGTGGATCGGACGGACCCTTCCCGTTCTTCTTGTGCGACTTTCCCATGCCGGCTGCCAGACGCGCTGTTTAACCCGTTTTTAGGGGGCCGGCATTAACAGCGCTTGAAGAGCGCCCCGCAGGCATCTCCATGGAACCAGTTCATTGCTGTGGAAAATGCTGCTAGAAACAACGCGGTGCGCGGCAAACCTCGCGCAACAGTCAGGCTTGAAAGAGGACAAACCAATGCGAGCGGGATTTGCACTGGCGCTGGTCGCAGTTCTGTTGACGGTCAACACGGCCACTGCCAACAACAAGAAGCCCTTCGGTGGAATTTTCTCCGGCGACCCCATCGTGGAGGCGGCACAGAAAGGCGCACTCGAGGATGCAAAGGCAGCCCTCGTCGACGGGGCCTCTGCCAATGCGAGAGCGCCTGACGGCACACCCGTGCTCATCCTGGCGGTTCAGGCCGGCAGCACGGAACTGGTCGACCTCCTGCTCGCGAATGGCGCCCGCACCGACGCCAGGGGCAACGACGAAGCCACAGCCCTCACGACAGCCGCCACCATCGGCAACACCGAGATCGTCATCCTCCTTCTCGACAAGGGGGCAGACATCGACGCAACAGGCTCGCTCAGGGAACCCGCCATCATCAAGGCCACCCGCTCACGCCACAACACGACCGTGGCAGCGCTGATCGCGCGAGGAGCCGATCTCGAAGAGACGGATGCGGCAGGCGCCACCGCCCTCGAGATCGCCGAGCGCGCGGGATGGCAAGACACCATCGACATCCTCAGGAAAGCGACAAAGCCATAGACCCCCGCATGGAAATGCCATCGACGACGCAGATCGCAGACGCGCCGCGTGAATCCCCCCTGGCACAGCAACTGAAACTTGCCTTCAGCAATACGGCAAGCTCGGGCATCCGGTTGCGAACCCTGGTGTTCATCCGATCGCTCGGGATCATCGGGCAGATGGTTGCAGTCCTGATCGTCTTCTTCGGCCTGAAGTACCAGATGCCGATCGGACAATGCCTTGCGGTAATTGCCGTGGCCATCACGTTCAACACCGCACTCCTGGCGTTCTATCCCGGCATTCACATCCTCAGCGAGCGCGACGCCGCCGCACATCTGGCTTTTGACATCTGCCAGTTGACGGCAATGCTGGCGCTGACGGGCGGCATAGAAAACCCGTTTGCCATTCTCTATCTGGCGCCCATCGTCATTGCGGCAAGCAACCTGCAACTCGGTGCAACCCTGTCACTGGCAATGCTCGCTTTCGGCAGCATCTCGTTCATATCGATCTTCCACTGGCCACTGCCCTGGGACCCTCAGGCCCCTCTCCTTCTGCCCTCCCTCTACGTAGCCGGCAACTGGATCTCGCTCAGCCTCGGCATAGGCTTCAGCCTTATCTATGCCTGGCGCACGGCCGATGAGGCGCGGCGCATGCAGGCAGCCCTCGCCGCAACGCAATCAGCGCTCTCGCGCGAACAGAGATTGTCGGACCTCGGCGCCCTCGCAGCCGCAGCAGCCCATGAACTGGGCACGCCGCTCGGAACAATTGCCGTCGTCGCCCGCGAACTCGAGCGCGACATGGGTCCCACCGCGAAATGGACGGAAGATGTCAGGCTGCTGCGCAGCCAGGCCGAGCGGTGTCGCGAAATTCTCTCGCAGCTCTCGCAGCAGGATACCGACGAAGACAACATTGCCAAGCGCCTTCCCCTTGTGGCGCTGCTGGACGAGATCGCCGAGCCGCATCGCGGCTTTGGCATCGATATCACCGTCTCGACGACCACACCGGGTGCTCTCTCCGTCATCAGGTCACCTGAAGTGATCCATGGGCTCGGCAACCTCGTCGAGAATGCCGTCGACTTCGCGCAGACCACGGTCAGCATCGACACCACCTGGGACGACCAGACAGTGCAGATCCTGATCGTCGACGACGGATCCGGCTTTGACCAGGAAATCCTGGCAAGGCTGGGAGAGCCCTATGTGACGTCGCGTGCGGGAACCGAAGCCAGCCGCCCCACCAACCTCAATGACACGGCGCACGCCGAGGGACACGCCGGGCTCGGCCTCGGCTTCTTCATCGCCAAGACGCTGCTCGAACGGATCGGCGCCAGGATGAAATTTGGTAACCAAGCCGGCGCCGGCGCACGCATTGAATTAATTATTCCACGGGAAAGCCTCGAGACCCGGACACGGAACAGGGCATGATCGCTGACACAACGCTGGCATATCCGCAGCGTCAGACTTATATTCTGCCCATTGAACACATTGATCAGGAGGGATCTTCCAGTGGCACTTTCCGCTGAGGGCCTGCCCGACAAGACACTCTTGCTCGTCGATGACGATGCACCCTTCAGGCAGCGCCTCGCCCGCGCCATGGAAGCACGCGGCTTTGTCGTGACGGCAGCCGAGACCGCCGAGGAGGCCATCGCCATCTCGCGTCGGACCCCGCCCGCCTTCGCCGTCGTCGACCTGCGCCTCGGTCAGAATGGCAACGGGCTCGACGTCGTCGAGGTGTTGCACCAGACGCGGCCCGACGCCCGGGTCGTCATGCTGACGGGCTATGGCAACATTGCCACCGCCGTCGCCGCCGTGAAGCATGGCGCCGTTGACTATCTCTCCAAGCCCGCGGATGCCGATGACGTGGCTGCCGCGCTGCTCGCGCTGCCGCGGACAAAACCTGCGCCGCCCGAAAACCCGATGTCTGCCGATCGCGTTCGCTGGGAACACATCCAGCGCGTCTACGAGCTCTGCGGCCAGAACGTGTCCGAGACCGCGCGACGCCTGGCTATGCATCGTCGCACGCTGCAACGCATACTGGCCAAGCGCTCACCGAAATAATCAGACCTCTGAAGCCATCGTGCCAAGCCGGGTGAAGCGCTCGGCGGCACAGCGTGCAAACCGGATGAGCGTCGCCTTGCGGCGCGCGGCCGGAACCTGCAGCACCTGCGATGGCCTGATGATCGCACCCCCGAACCGGTCAGCAACGATCAACCCGTGCTCGGCCGGAAGATGCGCCTCGGGAAATCCCTCGGGAACAGCGAAGAAATACTGGTCGCAGAAATCCAGATACTCGGGCCATTTGCGGTCGCCCCGCAGGTCCTCGACACTGACCTTGATTTCAACGCCCACCAGCGCCCCGTCGGCCCCGACGGCCGCCACATCCAGCCGTCGCCCGCTCGACAGGACGAATTCGCTCAGCGGCGAATAGCCAAGGTCGAGCATCAATCGGCTTACGCCGCGCGCAACATCGCCGCTCGATCCATAGGTGCGATAACTTCCTGCCATCGGCGCATCATATCCCGCCAAAGAAAAAGGGGCAGCCCCGGCAGGACCGCCCCTCGAATTCAGTATGCCTGGAGTGATTACTCGGCCGCCAGAAGCGGAGAGCGCGACGGCTTGCCGCCGAAATTGACCGCCTGCAGGTAGCGGATCCCCTCTTCGGCGATGTCATCGCCGACCATGCGATCACCTTCAGCCTTCAACTCGTCCATGTTCACATACATGGCATAGAAGGGCTTCGTGCGATCCGTGATGATCCCGGCCTTGAGCAGCGTCTTGATGAGGACGCGGAAGATGTCGGTCGACTCCCTCATGCGCTCCTTGCGCTCGGCATCCGTGATGGCTTCCATCAGGGCCTGCTGCGCATCCTGCCAATCGATGCCGATCATGGCATAGACCGACTTCATCTGCTCGGGGTTGATGAGGTTGAACAGCAAAGTCTGGAAGCAGCTGGCCGCCCAATCCTCGACGATGTTCTGCTCTTCAGTCGTCAGCTTGGGGATCGTGCGATCCGCCCAGATCTTGCCGAACTTGTGATGGAAAGCCTCATCCGTCATGACAAGCTGCGTCAGCCGGACGAGAAGAGGATCACGCGAGCGCGTGTAGAGCGTAGCGAACGCGCCCATCGCAAGACCCTCCACCAGCATCTGCATGCCGACGATCTTCTTGTAGACCTCCGGCGCAAGCACCAGCTCCGTCAGCAGGTTGCCGAGCGTCGGTCCGACCGGAAGCGGCTTGCCCCAGCGGGCCTGGATATAACGCGCAAATCCCGTGACGTGACGCGCTTCCTCGCGCGCCTGGTTCGCTGCGTATTCCTGCGCACCGGGATCCTTCAGGATATGGCAGAGCGATGCGGACAGCGACAGCGCGCCCTGCTCGCCATGCAGGATCGACGACAGGATCCAGCGTGCGGACTCATTGGCGAACTTCACCCGGTCCCGACCCGAGATCTTGTCGCCAAGCTTGGTCTGGAAGATCGGGAAGAACTCGTCGGGAAGGATCGCCTCGTTCTCGAGGTCGAACGGCTCGCTGAAGTCGATGTACTTCTTGTCGAGCGGATCCCAGAAATGGTCGTGCGTGGCCGAGATGATCTTGTCGAACGCCGTCGAGCGGGCGTTGTACCGGTCGGCGTTCATCATCGCCGGAAAATCCGTCGGGTCCAGCGCGTCGTAGGCGTTGTCTTTGGTGATCTGGGTGATGGTCATGGTCCTGGCCTCATCCTTTGAAAGAAGGCGATAAAGAAGCAATTTATGACGCGGGCGTCAACTTTAAAGTGACGCAAGCGTCATTTTTATTATCACGCACGCAAGTTAGAACCGCCTTAATCCGCACCATGGTATGCTTAACACAACCTATGATTGAATTTCGGAGCACGACTGAGGCACCCACCCCACACACCACCCCGGATTGGCAAAAATCCAAGCAAATAGTTCGCCCGGCATATTCGCTGTGTTAGACTATTACAAAATGGATCGGATCGTCTGCTTAGGCAGGCACCGGCCACCGGATCGGTTTCAAGTGGGGAAACTGTCCGTTCCGGCTCGGTCGGAAGGGGAATGGGGGCGTCATCAACGGGGGCGAATTGCGCCTGCGGTGATCGATGATCCCTCGAGCCTCTCTGATACCGAAAGCAATGATGGGGACTGCAACGGCGTCATGCCTTGGACGCCAGCGACGACTGGGGAGTGAGCGAGTTCGATGATTACTTTTCTTGAGACAATCTTTTTCCGTGGACGCGTGCTGCTGCTCGCCTCGCTGGCACTGCTGACCGTCGTTCTCGGACTGGAAGCAACCAAGCTCCGCATGGACGCAGGCTTCTACAAGGGCATGCCGACCAACCACCCCTATATCGAGACGTTCCTCGAATATCAGGATCGGTTGTTCGGCGCCAATCGCGTCATCATCGTGCTGCGCAACACCAAGGGCGACATCTGGAACCCTGAATTCCTCAAGACCCTGAACGACGCGACGCAGGACATCTTCTATCTGCCGGGTGTCGATCGCAGGACCGTAACCAGCCTCTGGACCCCGAACACCCGCATTCTTGAAATCACGGAAGACGGCATCAACGCCCGCGACGTGATCCCGGGCACGATCACGCCCGAGGAAATGCAAGGCGCCGCGATCAAGCAGCTTCGCAACGACGTGCTGAAGGGCAACCTCGTCGGCCGCCTGGTGTCGAATGACTTCACGGCCTCGATGATCGTCACCGAACTGCTCGAGTTCGATCCCGCGACCCAGAAGCGCCTTGATTATATTGCTCTCGGCGAAGAGCTCGAGGACAAGATCCGCGCCAAGTTCGAGAAGGACGGCATCCAGGTCCACATCATCGGCTTCGCCAAGAGCATTTCCGACATCGCCAAGGGCGGCCTTGAAGAAGCACCGAAATTCTTCGCGATCGCATTCCTGCTGACGGTCATCTCGCTGTGGCTCTACTGCCGCGACTGGAAGCTGACCTGGCTCACCGTCTTCTGCTCGGCAACGTCGGTCGTCTGGCAATTCGGCCTGATCACCCTTTTGGGCTTCGGCCTCGACCCGCTGGCCATCCTGGTGCCGTTCCTGGTGTTCGCCATCGGCACCAGTCACGGCGTGCAGCAGCTGAACATGATAACGGCCGAGCTCGCGCACGGCTCGAACCCCGAGCGCGCCGGCCGGTCGAGCTTCCGTGGCCTGCTCATTCCGGGCACCATCTCGATCCTGACCGACGCCGTCGGCTTCGCAGCCCTCTACATCGTGCCGATCCCGCAGATCCAGGAGCTCGCCATCACGGCCGCCGTCGGTACGATCCTGAAGATCGTCACCAACCTGATCATGCTGCCGGTCATGGTGACCTACTTCACCTTCCCCGCGAACTACCGCGAGAAGGTGACACGCGCACGCGATCGCCGTTTGCGCGCCATGAAGTGGATGGCCATCTTCGGCAAGCCCGCCGTGGCGTTCCCGGTGTCGGCAATTTTCTTCATTGCCTTCTGTTTCGCAGTCTACAAGAGCAACGAGCGTCACATCGGCGACCTGCACGCAGGCTCGCCTGAACTGCGCCCGGACTCGCGCTACAACGTCGATGCGAGGATGATCTCGGACAAGTTCTCGCTTGGCCTGGACCTCTTCACAGTCATCGTCGAGACGCCGCCTGAATCCTGTGTGGACTACGATTCCATGGTCTACATGAACGAATTCAGCTGGTACATGCGCAACGTCGAAGGCGTACGCGACGTGCAGAGCGCCGCCTTCACGGCAAAATCGATTGCCGCCGGCTGGAACGAGGGCAACCTGAAATGGCGCGCCCTGCCCCATGACCGCTCGGCGCTCGTCCAGGCGACAGGGCCGATCGGCTCGAACTCGGGCCTGCTGGACACCAACTGTACCATCATGCCGCTGCAGATCTTCCTCGAAGACGGCAAGGCTACGACCATCAAGAAGGTCGTTGCCGCCGTGAACGCGTGGACAGAGGCGCGGGGCTTCAAGCCGGTTCTCTCAGCCGGCCGCTCCAACGGCACCCGGGTCATGCCGCCCCAGTTCCTGCCCGACGGCAAGCCGATCCGCGACGAGCAGAGCCCGACCACCAGCTGGACGCTGAGCCGCGACCAGGCTGACGGCCTGGTCTACACGGCACCGGCGCTGGCCAAGGACCAGCCGCAAACCTGGACGGTCAAGGGCTTCATGAAGCCCCCGGCCGACAAGATCGAGATGCTCGGCCTCGTGGGCGAGCCCGTAAAGGGCGCCGAGGGGACCCTGCAGGTAACCCCCGGCAAGGACGGTACCGCCAAGGTTGACCTGGCCGCATTGATTGCCAAGCCGGAATTCGCCAACGCGGAACTCTTCCTGATCGAAGGCGTGCCGGACTCCTTCTCGATACGCATGGCCTCGGGCAATTCCGGCGTCACGGCTGCCGTGAACGAGACCGTGCACGAGTACGAACTGCCTTCAGTCCTCATCGTCTACGCGATCGTGATCTTCCTGACCTACATCACGTACTGGGACATACGGGCCGCGATCGGCTGCTTGATGCCGCTGACCTACGCCACCTTCTTCGGCTACTGGTTCATGCTTGAACTGGAAATCGGCCTGAAGGTGTCGACGCTGCCCGTCATCGTTCTGGTGGTGGGACTTGGCATCGACTACGCCTACTACATCTACAATCGCCTCCAGTACCACCTGTCCCGCGGACAGAACATCACGGAGTCCTACGCCGAGACGGTTCTCGAGACCGGCAACGGCGTGTTCTACACGGCCTTGAACTTCGCCATCGGCGTCTCGACCTGGTCGTTCTCGCCGCTGAAGTTCCAGGCCGACATGGGGCTGCTGATGACCTTCATGTTCTTGGTCAACATGGTGATGGCGCTGACCGCCCTTCCGGGCCTCGCCGTGGTCATCGATACGCTCTTCCCGCGAAAGAAACTGCCCTACGCGGGACCGGAACCGGGGGGACACTGGCAATAAGCAGGTCTTCAAGGACCTCTTTCGCTTGAAACTGAAACAGCACCCGCTTCCCACGAAGCGGGTGCTTTATCATTGAAGGCCAACAAGCCGACGACGTCTTCAAGCACCAGGACCGCCTCTTTGGCGCCAACCGGGTCATCCATTGTCCTCGACAACACCACGGGCGGGTCGCAATCAACGCCGATCTTCTTCGGCCGCGCCTTGATCCTGACGGCACCCCCGGGCATAGCCGTGGTGATCGACAAGCTCCTCCCGCGCAAGACGCGGCCCTACCCGGGTCCCGAGCCGGGCGGCCACTGGCACTGACCACGCATCCCGCCTGAGGGATGAATTACGAGGACCGGAACACGACTGTTCCGGTCCTCTTTTTTATGGCACACGCCTTGAAGGACACCTGCGAGGAACATCAGGGATGCTCGACCGGATCACGGCCTTTCTCGAGGCCCGCATGGAAAGCGGCGCCATCAACCCCGACCCCTTCGAGCGCGCCCATGTCGCCATCGCCGCGCTCCTGGTGGAAGCCTCGCGCATGGATGGCCACTACGATGCCTTCGAGCAGGGAACGGTGGTTCGCATCATCCGCGAGACCCTCAATCTCCAGCCTGCGAAAGCACGGGAGCTTCTCGCCCTCGCCGAAACTCGCCAGGCCGAGACATGGCACGACTGGATTTTCTGCCAGGCCATAAGGCGCACCCACAACCTCGAGGAGCGCACCGCCATCATGGAGCGGCTATGGGAGATCGCCCTGTCCGACGGCCAGCTCCACCGCATGGAGGCGATGATGCTGGAGAGGATCGCACAGGAGCTCGACATCCCCCCGGACCGAGTGGAACGCATCCGCCTGGCGCATCAAGCCCCAGGCGAAACTTGAGGCGTCTCAGACGCCCCGGAACGTTGCAAATTCCTCGAAAGGCGCACGCTCGGATCGCAAGCCGTTGATCGCGGCCTTCGGATCCGCGTGGCCAATGCCCATGCCGCAGAACAGCATCAACTCGGGCGGAATGGACAGGAATTCGCCGACAGTCTTGTGCCAGATCGCCCATGCCTCCTGCGGCGCGGTATGAAGCCCGTGCTCGCGCGCAAGCAGCATGATTGACTGGATGAACATGCCCAGGTCCGCCCACTGGCCCTGTTGCATCTGCCGATCAATGGCAAAAAACAGGGCACACGGCGCGCCGAAGAATTCGAAATTGCGGGCAAACTGCATCAGACGGCCCATCTTGTCGTCACGCGTGACACCGATGGTCGCGTACATGTCTTCGCCGACCTTGAAGCGACGGGACTTGTAGGGCTCCTTCAGCTCGGGCGGATAGATGTGATACTCGGTCCCCTCGCCGCGCGGGGTCACCGCCATCTTCTCGCGGATGATCGACTTGAAGCGTACAAGCTCCGCACCGCCCACGACCCAGACATGCCACGGCTGCAGGTTTCCGCCCGATGGCGCCCGCTTTGCGACCTCGAGGATTTCACGCACCACGCGTCCCTCGACCGGCGTATCGAGAAACGCACGTACCGTCAGGCGCGTATCAATGGCTTCACTGACCTTCATCGATGAATGCCCCCTGCTTCAGATATCGAGGTTGGTGACGGCGAGGGCATTTTCCTGGATGAACTCACGACGCGGATCGACGACGTCGCCCATCAGCTTCGAGAAGATGTCATCCGCCGTGTCCCCATGCGACACCCTTACCTGCAGGAGCGAGCGCACATTGTCATCAAGCGTGGTCTCCCAGAGCTGCTCGGGGTTCATCTCGCCCAGGCCTTTGTAGCGCTGCAGCGTCAGCCCCTTCTGGCCCCACGCCAGGATCGCATCCACGAGCTCGCTCGGTCCATGGATCGCATGCACATCATCACCCCGTGACAGGCGCGCCCCGTCCTTGTAGGTGGCGACGAGATCCTTCGACCAGCGGTCGAGGCGACGGGCCTCGGCAGACGTGACAAGCAGCGTGTCGATGGCAACCTCTTCGGTTACGCCGCGCACCTTGCGCGCAAACACAAGCCCGCCCTCGCCCATGCGCCCCACCCATCCGCGCTCCAGCTCGTTCGACACCGTGTCGAGCCGCCCGCACACCACGCGCATCGCTTCCTCAGCCCGCACGGGATCGCCGAGCGTCTCGGGGTTCAACGCACCCGCAATCGCCGCCTGCTCCACCAGGAACGCCGGATACTTCGCCGACAGGCTCTGAACCGATGACTTCACCATGCGCGCGAATTCCGCCAGCGCGCCAAGGTCCGGACCCGCAATCTGTTCGCCCGTTGCAAGCGTCAGCGTCGCATCACGAATACCTTCCGCCATGACGAAGATTTCGAACTCGCGTTGGTCCTTCAGGTATCGCTCCGACTTGCCGCGGGTCACCTTGTACAGCGGTGGCTGCGCGATATAGAGGTGGCCACGTTCGATCAACTCCGGCATCTGCCTGTAGAAGAATGTAAGCAGCAGCGTACGGATGTGGGCGCCGTCGACGTCGGCGTCGGTCATGATGATGATCTTGTGATAGCGCAGCTTGTCGGCCGAGAATTCCTCCCGGCCGATGCCCGTTCCCAGAGCCGTGATCAGCGTCGCGATTTCGCCGGAAGACAGCATCTTGTCGAAACGGGCACGCTCGACGTTCAGGATCTTGCCACGCAGCGGGAGCACGGCCTGGTTCAACCGGTTGCGTCCCTGCTTCGCAGACCCACCGGCCGAGTCACCCTCGACGATGAACAATTCGGACTTGGCAGGATCGCGCTCCTGGCAATCAGCCAGTTTTCCGGGCAGCGACGCCAGATCGAAGGCGCTCTTGCGGCGCGTGAGCTCGCGCGCCTTGCGGGCAGCCTCGCGGGCGGCCGCCGCCTCGACAACCTTCGCCACGACAGCCTTGGCTTCAGCAGGGTGCTCTTCGAACCAGACGGACAGCTGCTCGTTCACAACGCCTTCGACAACCGGCCGCACCTCGGAGGAAACAAGCTTGTCCTTCGTCTGCGACGAGAATTTCGGATCCGGCACCTTCACCGACAGCACGCAAGTCAGCCCCTCGCGACAATCATCCCCTGTCAGCGCCACCCTCTCCCGCTTGGCCAGACCGCTATCGTTCGCATAGCCATTGACGACACGCGTCAGCGCACCGCGGAACCCGGCCAGATGCGTGCCGCCATCGCGCTGCGGAATGTTGTTCGTGAAGCAAAGCGTATTCTCGTGATAGCTGTCGTTCCACCACATGGCCGCTTCGACCGTGATCCCGTCCCGCTCGATGCGGAACGTGACCGGCTTGGCAATGAGCGCCGACTTGGTTCGGTCGAGATAGCGCACGAAAGCCTCGACGCCCCCGTCATAGTGCAACTGGACTTCCCGGCGCTCGACGCCGCGAAGGTCCTGGAATTTGATGGTCACGCCGGAATTCAGGAACGCCAGTTCGCGCAAGCGATGCTCCAGCGTGAGGAAATCGAATTCCGTTTTCGTGAAGATCTTGGGTGACGGCAGGAAGGTCACCTCTGTGCCGCGCCTGTCCTTGGCTTCGCCAACCTCCGCTAGAGGTGCCTCGGGCTCACCCATGCGGAAGCGCATGTAGTTTTCCTTGCCGTCGCGCCAGATGCGAAGGTCCAGCCATTCCGAGAGCGCGTTGACGACCGAAACGCCCACGCCGTGCAAGCCACCCGAGACCTTGTAGGAATTCTGGTCGAATTTTCCGCCGGCATGCAGCTGGGTCATGATGACTTCGGCCGCCGACACGCCCTCGGTCGGATGGATGTCGACGGGAATGCCGCGGCCATTGTCGCTGACAGTGCACGAGCCATCGGCGTTCAGCCGCACATTCACTTCGGTCGCATGCCCGGCCAGGGCCTCGTCGATGGCATTGTCCACCACCTCATAGACCATGTGGTGCAACCCCGACCCGTCATCGGTGTCACCGATATACATGCCCGGACGCTTGCGCACGGCATCAAGCCCCTTCAGCACCTTGATGCTGTCGGCATCGTAGGTGGCTTCATTCTTTGGCGTTTCGTCGGTCATGGCTCGTTCCAGTCGATCAGATTGATGGCGGCCTGCCCTGCAGGCCGGAATGAAGGCAAGAATTACATGGGCCGGACCTGGCCATCGGCAACGCGCATGAACTGCGCCCTGTCCTCCAGTCCCGAAAACAGGGGCGCGTCGGTTCCCGTGAGCCACGACTGCACGCCCAGCCCATCGATTTCCTCGAACAGGGCCCGCCGTCGCGTTTCATCCAGATGGGCGGCCACTTCGTCGAGCAGCAGGATGGGCTTTGCCGGAGCCCCGGGCGCCGGCAACGATGCACACGCCATGACAAGCCGGATCAGCAGCGCCTTCTGCTCACCGGTCGAACAGCTTGCAGCCGCACGCCCCTTCTCGCGGTGAGACACCAGGAAATCCGTGGCATGCGGACCCTCATGCGTGCGCCCCGCATCCAGGTCACGCCCGCGATTGGCACGCAGCCGTGCAATGAAAGCATCCTCGACATCGACGGCAGCCTTGACGGCAAGCCCTTGCTCGACCAGTCCGGCCAGCGACACGTCCGCGTGCGGAAATGCCGTTCCACGCTGGGCATCCATCGCACTGGCAAGCTGCGCCAGCCCTGCCACCCGCGACGCGGAGACCGCAACACCGGTTTCCGCCATGGTCTGCTCCAGGGCCGAAAGCCAGCTATCCCCGGCGCCTGACCGAAGGGCGCCGATGCGTTCACGCATGGCAGTCTCGTACCGGCTCCATCGCCGCGCATGCAGCGGGTCGAAGCTCGCGATCAAACGATCAAGGAACCGCCGGCGCTCCGAGACACCCTCGACGAAGATGCGGTCCATCGATGGCGACAGCCAGATCAGGCGCACATGCAGGCCAAGCTCGGCAACGCCGGAAACCGGCACGCCGTCCATGCGCACCGTACGCTTGGACACATCGCTACCGGCCTGCCCCGGCAGGAACCCGACACCGATCTGGACCGAGCTTTCGGGTGAACTCACCGTCGCCGAGATGGCCCACGGACGCTCCGCCGCCCCTTCGGCGGCATGGGCCGCCACCCGAGACAGTTCGCCCAGCTTGGCCCCGCGCAAACCCCGCCCGGGCGCAAACATCGACAGCGCCTCGAGCAAGTTGGTCTTTCCAGCACCGTTCGACCCGACAAGGACAACATGCGCCGGCGTGCACTTGAGATCGAGCATGCCATAAGAGCGGAAATTCGTGAGCATCAGGCGCGTGACGGCGCATTGCAGCTGAGGCCGCGCAGCGATCGCCACCATTGGCTCCTGAAAGCTCATGCCGCCAGCACCATCACCCGCGCTCAGACCCGCATCGGCATGAGAACATAGAGCGCAGCATCGCCCTCGCTCTCGCGAACCAGGGTCGGCGAACCGGGATCGGAGAACAGGAACACCGCAGTGTCACCCTCGATGCGCTCGAGAATGTCCAGGATGTAACGCGCGTTGAAACCGATCTCCATCGCGGCATGCTGGTACGAGACCGGGATCTCTTCCGTTGCTGTTCCGGCCTCGGGGCTCACCACGCTCAGAACAAGCTTGCCCTTGTCGATGCTCAGGCGCACCGCACGGGTTTTCTCGCTGGCAACCGCCGACACACGATCAACGGCGGCCTTGAGGTCATCGCGGCCAACCTCCAGCGCCTTGTCATTCCCCGTGGGGATGACCCGCTGGTAGTCCGGAAACGTCCCGTCGATCAGCTTCGATGTCAGTGTCAGGGAGGCCAGCTTGAAACGGACCTTGGTGTCGGAGAGGGAAATCTCGACCTCGCTGTCGGCATCTTCGAGCAGCTTGCGCACTTCGTTGATGGCCTTGCGGGGAATGATGACGCCCGTGATATCGCTTGCGCCCTTCGGCGCTGGCAACTCGAACCGGGCCAGGCGATGCCCGTCGGTGGCAACGGCCTTGAGAAGAACCTTTCCCTTCTCGCCATGCGCATGGAGATAGATGCCATTCAGGTAGTGGCGCGTCTCTTCGGTCGACACCGCAAAGCGGGTCTTGTCGATCAGCGCCGTCAGCTCAGGCACCGACAACGTGAAGGCATGCGGCAGGATGCCCGACGGCATCGCCGGGAAATCATCCTTCGGCAACGCCTGCAGCTGGAAGCGCGAGCGTCCGGATGAAAGCACCAGGCGACCATCGGCCTCGGCGAACTCCAGCTGCACCTGCGCGCCATCCGGCAGCTTGCGAACGATGTCATAGAGCGTATGCGCCGACACCGTGGTCGCGCCTGGGCGCGACACATCGGCCGGAACCGTCTCCACGACCTCGATGTCCATGTCCGTCGCGGTCAGCGACAACAGCCCATCGCGAGCCTGCAAGAGGACATTCGACAGGATGGGTATCGTGTTGCGCCGCTCCACGACACTCTGCACGTGGTTCAGGGACTTCAGGAAGCTAGCCCGCTCGATCGTTATGCGCATTGCCGGTTCCAAGGTTAGGCCTGATGGGAAGATTGCGCCGCGGACGCAATGAGGCCCGGCCCACTCGAGGGAAAACCGACACCAGATGTCGCGGCACTGCGAACCGCAATTATAACGGTTTACGGCGCCCCAAGGGAACAGAAATCGTCCCCGGGGCGCCGTTTGAACTAAGTATGTAAGTTATTGAGTTAGCTGTTATTTTCAGCCCTAAAGATCCTTGGCGACACCTTCTCCACCGGTGTGAGCGCGCGGCGGCGTCGCCCCACCCTCGACCGGCCAGTTGCGGATCGACAGGCGCAGCTGTTCGACTTCTTCCGCGAAGGTGGGATCGATCGATGTCAGGCGCTGGATCGTCTCGACGGCATGCATGACCGTGGTGTGGTCACGATTGCCGAAACGACGGCCGATTTCAGGATAGGAGCGCGGCGTCAGCAGGCGCGCGAGGTACATGGCAATCTGCCGCGGCCTCACGATCGACCGCGAACGATTTGGCGACTCCAGGTCCTGCACCTTCAGCGCGTAATTCTCGGCGACCTTCTTCTTGATCTCCTCGATTGTCACCCGACGGTCATAGGCACGCAGGAAATCGGCGAGCCACACATTGAGGTTCTCGATGGTCACCGGTCGGGCGCCATCCCCGCTCTGCGTCACGACGCGTGTCAGCGCGCCCTCGAGCTCTCGGGTGTTGGTGGCAATGCGCTGCGCCATGAAGTGGGCCGCCTCGGAATTCAGCGTGAACCCCGGGCGCTCCTTGGCCATTTGCCGGGCCTTTGTCTCGAGGATCGCCAGGCGCAGCTCGAAGTCCGTCGGCTGGATCTCGATCGATGCACCCCGCACCAGCCGCGAACGCGCGCGCTCCGAGATATTCTCGAACAGCGAGGGAGAGCGGTCGGCCGACAGGATGATCTGCTTCTGCTGGTCTCCGAGCCAGTCGAGCGCAGCAAAGAGCTCTTCCTGCGTCGCCTCCTTGCCGATGATGAAGTGCAGGTCGTCGATCAGCAGCACATCGACATTGCGCACCTGGTTCTTGAACGCCAGCGTGTCATTGGCCTTGATGGCCGTGATGAACAGGCGCATGAAATTCTCGGCCGAGATCATCATCACCCGCAGGCTCGGATTGCGCAGCAGCTTCTGGCGCGCAATGGCATGCATCAGATGGCTCTTGCCCAGGCCCGTCGGCCCGAAGAAGAACAGCGGATTGGCGACCGGAACATCGCTCTCGGCAACCCGGCGCGCCTCATGGAACGCGATCTGGTTGGTGCGACCGATCACGAAGCTCTCGAAAGTGTAGGCCGGATTGAGGGGGGACGACCCTTCCACCAGCGGCATTTCAAGGGCGACGGGCTCGGCCGGCGCCGCGCGGCTGGCAGCCAGGGCAGCGGGGACGGCCGTCCGCGGACGCATGTCGACGACGAACTCGACCGCGCCAAACGCCGGCACCATCTCGGCAATCATGTTGGCGATACGCTCGCCATGGCTCTCCACGATCTTGTCACGCTCAAAACGGCTATTGCAGGCAATGACCACGCGGCCGTCTTCGACGGCCACAAGCCGCAAAGGATCAATCCAGTACTGGAAGCGCTGGGCCCCAAGCTCGATCTTGAGACGCTCGCGAACGCGCTGCCACACCAACTCCATCTGATCTGCGACGACGGCTTTTGTTTCCTGAGAGGTCACTTGTTCTTTTTCCCTTCTATTGCATTGCCTCTTCGACCGAACGGATCACGGGACGACTTGAAACGTCCTCGTTCCGGCCCGACCACACATTCACTGCACATCCTGCAAGCGCTTGATCCCGGAACAGGCCCACTTGCCAGTCCCCGGAAGACCCTCTGCACAGGGCCCGCCCGCTTCACGCCTGGGATAGTGAAAGCCAGGCCACCACCCGACAGACACCAACGCCCCACACAAACTGCACTCGCCCGCTTGGCCCCTCGCAACCCGCGCCGGGCGACACCAGACAAGAAAAGCCCTTCTGCTGCCCGCCAAGCAGGCAACAACGCTCCGTGGCGACCAACGCACCACAACAGAACTGAACTCGATTAACTGGATTTTCTGCCCGAACCGGGCGGCGAACTAGAAAACTGGAGGAAGCCCGACACCGCTTCCTGAAACTCCCACCGAACGAACTGGAACCATTGTTTTTGTCATTGGCTTAATCCGCGTTCCAAGCGACTGTTTAACCATACTCAACACACTGACGCAGATCAAGAAGATTTTGCAAAACGAAATCCATGAAACGCGTGAGCGCGTCATTAAATGCGATTCACGGTGATGCATGAACACGACCATGAATGCGCACCACGCGCGCACGCCACATAGAAAAACAAAGGATTTTCTTGCGACAGGGGAAATGTATGCGCGCTCCACATCATGGTCAATGTGGTATCGATGTAATTGATCCGTATACGGAATAATACACCGCGAACGAACGCAACGTCACGTGCACTAAGGCGCACATCGTGCCGACGAAAGAAGGGTGACGGATGGAGCCTGAAAAGAGAAACCCCCGCAGCACCGGCAGGTGCTACGGGGGTTTGGAACTTGGGTTGGTCGCCACTTGAGGCAACCAGCCTGGCCTGTCAGGCCTTCTTCGTCATCGACCGCACGCGAAGCGTAAGGCGCGAGACCTTGCGGGCCGCAGCGCGCTTGTGCAGGACGCGCTTGTTGCCGCCACGCACGATTTCCGGCTCGGCCGCACGCAGGGCAGCAGCAGCAGCATTGGCATCGCCGCTGGCGATTGCCTCTTCGACATTGCGCACGAAAGTACGAACGCGGCTCTTGCGGGCAACGTTTACAGCCTCTTGACGCTTTGCTTTGCGCGCGGCTTTCGCGGCTGAACGGATATTCGCCATATGGATGATCTCCCGGAAAGGCTTGCCCTGTGGCTCAGAGGGCGCAGGTTATAGACAGTGGCGCACAACCCCGTCAACCGCGAACAGTTGCCGCGGCCCTCAGCGGTGCTCGAACTTCGCCTTGCGCTTGTCGATGAAGGCCGCCATGCCCTCTTTCTGGTCCGCCGTGGCGAACATTGACTGGAAAACGCGCCTCTCGAACAGCACCCCCTCGGAGAGGGTCGTCTCGTAGGCACGGTTAATGGTCTCCTTGGTCATCATGGCGATGGGCAGGGACATTTCGGCGATGGTCGCAGCAGCCTTCAGCGCCTCCGGCAGGAGGTCAGCCACCGGCACGACCCGGCTGACCAGCCCCGACCGCTCGGCCTCGGCCGCGTCCATCATCCGGCCGGTAAGGCACATTTCCATGGCCTTGGATTTCCCGATGAAGCGCGTCAGCCGCTGTGTTCCGCCAATTCCCGGCATCACGCCAAGCTTGATCTCGGGCTGCCCGAATTTGGCATTGTCCGCCGCGATGATGAAATCGCACATCATCGCCAGCTCGCACCCGCCGCCCAGGGCAAAACCGGCCACGGCCGCGATCACCGGCTTTCGGCACCGCGCCACCCGCTCGTGATGCGCCGTGATGAAGTCTTCCCCGAAGGCCTCCATGTAGGTCTTGGGCTGCATTTCCTTGATGTCCGCGCCCGCCGCAAACGCCTTTTCCGAGCCGGTGATGACCATGCAGCGAATGGCGGGATCCTGCTCCGCCACGTCAAGGGCCACGCTCAACTCCTTCATGAGTTGCGTATTGAGCGCGTTCAGCGCCTGCGGCCGGTTCAGCGTGATCAACCCGACCGCGCCACGCACGTCGTACTTGATGGTCTCGTAGCTCATTCGCGCACCCGTTGTTATGCCCGCGGTTTAGCCCAGCACCTCCGGCCCGACAAGCGCAGAGCCGGACCACCTATCTCTGGCAACGGCGGCAGTGGAACGTCGAGCGCCCCGCCTGCACGAAACGCCGCACCGGCTGGCCGCACCGCCGGCAAGCCTCGCCTTCTCGATCATAGACATCGAACCGATGCTGGAAGTAGCCCAGCGAGCCGCTCGTGTCCTTGAAGTCCCGCAAGGAAGATCCCCCCGCCACGATCGCCGCCTCCAGGACAGCCTTGATCTCGGCCACCAGCTGCACCAGCGCCGGCAACCTGAGTGTCGCGGCCTGCCGGCGGGGCGAAATGCCCGACCGGAACAAGGCCTCGCACACATAGATGTTGCCCAACCCTGCCACCACCCGCTGGTCCAGCAACGCCGACTTTATGGGCGTCCGCTTGCCCCTGAGCCGTTCCGCCAGCACCTCCCCGCTCAGGTCCGCGGAAAGCGGCTCCGGCCCGATATCCTCGAGCAGCCGGTGCTCTCCCACCCCCGCCGACGGGACCAGATCCATCATCCCGAAGCGCCGCGGGTCCGTGTAGACGATGCGCACCCCCTTGTCCGTCTGGAACTCGACATGGTCATGCTTGCCAGCCGCGGCCACCGCATGGACGAACTGCCCGACACGATCGCCCTCGATCTGGAACCGGCCGGACATGCCGAGATGGACCAGCAGGATTTCGCCCCCATCGAGATGCGCGAGGATGTATTTCGCCCGCCGCGTGAGCTTCTCGACGCGCCGCCCCGTTAACCGTTCGGCAAAGTTATTGGGCAAAGGAAAGCGCAGGTCCGCCCGACGCGCGATGACGCGCGCAAGGACGCGCCCCTCGAGCACGGGCGCCAAACCACGCCGAACTGTTTCAACCTCGGGCAATTCAGGCATGGGACGCAGTGTAGCGTGGCAGCAACCCGAAAGAGAGACTAGAGTGCCACACAAGGCCATGAAAGACAGAGAACCAACGGCAAGTTTCGGATTCCGCGATGTACCGGAAGCCGACAAGTCGCGCCTCGTGGGCGAGATCTTCACCAGCGTTGCCGGCCGCTACGATGTCATGAACGACCTGATGTCGATGGGTATCCATCGCATCTGGAAGGACGCCCTCATCGATTGGCTGTCGCCCACACCCACGATGCAGCTTCTTGATGTCGCCGGCGGCACCGGCGATATCGCCTTCCGCTTTCTCGACCGCCTCGGCGCCCGCGCCACGACGGCACACGCCACGGTGTGCGACATAAACGAGGGCATGCTTGGCGTTGGCCGCCAGCGCACCCGCCAGCGGCACCTCGAGAACCGCGTCACGTTCTCCTGTGGCAATGCCGAACAACTGCCCTTTCCGGATGCAAGCTTCGACGCCTATACGATTGCCTTCGGCATCAGGAACGTCACCCACATCGACCGCGCCCTGAAGGAGGCCCGCCGGGTGCTCAAGCCCCGCGGCCATTTCCTGTGCCTCGAATTCTCGAAAGTCGACAACCCTCTCCTCGGCCGCCTCTACGACCTTTGGTCCTTCAACGTGATCCCGACCATCGGCCAGGCCATCACCAGTGACAGGGCGGCCTATGAATACCTGGTCGAGTCCATCCGGCGTTTCCCGCCCCGCGATGAATTCGCAGCCATGATCGACGCCGCCGGCTTCAAGCGAACGAAATGGCGCGAGCTGACCGGCGGCGTTGTGACCATCCACTCCGCCTGGGCGGATTGACATGCTCGGCCTGTTCCAAAAGCTCACCCGCCTGACACGCGGCGCCCGGGTATTGGCGCGCCACGGCGTCCTGCCGCCGGCGGAATGGCTGCCACTGACGCCAGCCCCCCTGCGCGCCCTCGCCCGCCTGCTGCGCACCAGCCGTGCCGCAAAAGCAAGCCGCAGCGGCGAACGTCTGGCCCGTGCCTTTTCCGAATTGGGACCATCCTTCATCAAGGCCGGACAGTTCCTCGCAACCCGCCCCGACGTGATCGGCCCCGCCATCGCAACCGACCTCGCGGAACTGCAGGACCGCCTGCCTCCCTTCCCGCGCGCGCAGGCAACCGAGATCCTCGCCGCAGAACTCGGACCGGAAAAGCTGGCCCGCATCAGCCCCCTGGAAGAGGCCGTCGCGGCAGCCTCCATCGCCCAGGTTCACAAAGTCACCATCGCCCCGGCAACCCCCGGCGCCGAGCCCAGGACCCTCGCCATCAAGATCCTGCGGCCCGACGTTGAGAACGAGTTCGCCCGCGACCTGTCGGCCTTTGCCTGGGGGGCAAGCCTCGTCGAGCGCTTCGACAGCGAAGCCCGCAGATTGAAGCCAAGAGCCTTCGTCGACACACTAGCCCGCTCTGTCGCCCTGGAAATGGACCTGAGGCTGGAGGCTGCCGCAGCCGACGAAATGGCCGTCAACACCGCCGCCGACGCCGATCTGCGCATTCCCGCAGTGGAGTGGGATTTCACATCCAGGCGCGTGTTGGCGACGGAATGGATCGACGGCACACCCCTTCGCCAACGCGATGCCCTTCTGGCCCAGGGCTTCGACCTGAAACGCCTGGCCACCAACCTGATGCAGGCATTCCTGCGCCATGCCCTTCGCGACGGCTTCTTTCATGCCGACATGCACCCGGGGAACCTGTTCGTGGACCGGACCGGAAAACTCGTGGTCGTCGACTTCGGGATCATGGGGCGCCTCGACCCGCGCCTGCGCCGCTTCATGGCCGAGACCCTCGCCGGCTTTCTCGCCCGAGACTACCACCGGGTCGCCCGCGTTCATCTGGAAATTGGCTTTGTGCCGGCCCATCACGCGGTCGAGGACTTCGCACAGGCCTTGAGGGCCATTGGCGAACCCATTTTCGGCCGACCGGCCTCGAACATGTCCATGGCCCGCCTGCTGGGCCAGCTCTTCGAGGTCACACGCCTTTTCGACATGCCCATGCAGCCCCAGCTGGTCATGCTGCAGAAGACGATGGTTGTCGTCGAGGGCGTCGCACGCCAGCTCGACCCCGATCACTCGATCTGGGACGCCTCGCGACCGGTGATCGAACGCTGGATGATCGACAGCATCGGACCGGAGGCCCGCCTGAAGGATGCGTCTGCCGGCATCGCCAGCCTCGGCCGCGCCGTGGCAGCCCTGCCAGATGCCCTGCAGCGTGCCGCCCGGCTCGCCACCGAGCTTCAGGAAGGCGGTATCCGCCTGCACCCCGACACAGCCAGGGCGATCGCTGACGCCAGCCCCGC
This sequence comes from Alphaproteobacteria bacterium, assembly GCA_040381215.1. GTDB lineage: Bacteria > Pseudomonadota > Alphaproteobacteria > Micropepsales > Micropepsaceae > SZUA-430. The sequence goes on from JBEIHO010000007.1 coordinate 46,020, forward strand.
GACGTTCACGTGGAACGCCCCGGCCACCTGGATCCTCATCCTCGCGCTTGTAATCGCAGCCTTCGCGATTATCTAGGATTTGCAGCAATTCGGGCGGGGTTAACCAATCTCGCCACAATTTTCACATTTACATTCGTGGAACCGCTATACTCGGGCAGTTTCATCGTGAATAGGAACCCCTCGGTGCTCGCGGGAAAGCGCATACTACTCATCATTGGCGGCGGCATCGCCGCCTACAAGAGCCTGGAAGTGATCCGCCTCCTGCGCCGGCAGGGAGCCGCGGTGCGCTGCATCCTGACAGCGGCAGGCAGCAAGTTCGTCACCCCTCTCTCCGTGGCAGGCCTGTCCGGCGAACGCGTGTTCGAGGACTTGTTCAGCCTGACGGACGAAGCCGAGATGGGCCACATTCGCCTCTCGCGCGAAGCCGACCTCGTGGTCGTGGCGCCGGCAACCGCCAATCTCATCGCCCGCATGGCACAAGGCCGCGCCGATGACCTGGCAGCGACCGCCCTGCTTGCAACCGACAAGCCGGTGCTTCTCGCCCCCGCCATGAATGTGCGCATGTGGCATCACCCTGCCACCCAGGAAAACCTGGCCCGCGTCATCGCCCGCGGCACCCGCACCGTTGGCCCCGTGGAGGGCAGCATGGCCTGCGGCGAATACGGGATCGGCCGCCTCGCCGAGCCGCCCGACATCGTCGCCGCCGTCATCGCAGCCCTGACCAGCGGAAAACCCCTGGCCGGCAAGCGCGCGATCGTCACCGCAGGACCGACGATAGAGCCCATAGACCCGATCCGCTTCATCTCGAACCGCTCATCGGGAAAACAGGGCTACGCGATTGCCGCGGCGCTCGCCGAAGCTGGCGCGGCGACAACCTTGGTGACAGGCCCCACCGCGCTCACCCCGCCGACCGGCGTCAGCACCATCCGCGTGGAGACCGCAACCGAGATGCTGGCTGCCTGCGACAGCGCCCTACCCGCCGACATCGCGGTTTTTACAGCCGCCGTCGCCGACTGGCGGGTAGATGCGGCAAAGGACGAGAAGATCAAGAAACAGGACGGCGCCCGCCCCCCAAGCCTGCATCTGGTCGAGAACCCGGACATCCTGCAATCGATCGCCAGCAGGAAAACAGCGCGTCCCCAGCTGGTGATCGGCTTTGCCGCAGAGACACAGGACGTGCTCGCCCATGCCCGCAGCAAGCGCGCCCGCAAGGGCTGCGACTGGATCGTGGCCAATGATGTGTCGGCTCCATCGGGCGTGCTGGGCGGTGACGAGAACACGGTTCACATCGTCACCGCAGGCGGCGAAGAGACCTGGCCCCGGATGCAGAAACGCGAAGTCGCAGCCCAACTCGTGGCCAGGATCGCCCGCCAGTTTGCAGCGGTCCAGTCATGACCGGATCGCAAGTGCTTGTGCCCGTCATGCGACTTCCCAATGGCGACGGCGTTCACCCGCCGGTCCAGGCAACACCCGGGTCTGCCGGCCACGACCTTCACGCCGCCACGGATGCGACCCTCGCCCCCGGAAGCTTTGCCGCCATCCCCACGGGATATGCCATCGCGATCCCCGAAGGCCATGAAGGACAGGTGCGCCCCCGATCAGGCCTTGCGGCAAGACACGGCGTCACCGTCCTCAACGCACCCGGCACGATAGACGCCGACTACCGCGGCGAGATCAAGGTCATCCTGATCAATCACGGCCGCGAACCCTTCACGCTCAAGCGCAACGACCGTATCGCGCAACTCGTGATCGCACCCGTCACCATTCCGCAGTTTGTGCCAGTCGACCACCTGCCCGACACAATGAGGGGCAGCGGTGGATTTGGCTCTACAGGCCTGCGAACCAAAGAGGAAAGGTAAGCTCATGCTCCGTCTGTCACGCAAGGCGATCCTCGCCCTCGAAGCCGTCGTGGACATCGCGTGCAACGCGCGCCCCGAGCCGGTGCAATCCAAGGAAATCATGCGCCGCCAGGGCGTACCCGACCGCTATCTCGAGCAGGTCATGCAGGCGCTGGTGCGTCAGGGCGTGCTCAAGGGCGTTCGCGGACCGCGCGGCGGTTATCGCCTCGCCAAGGAGCGCCGTCGCATCACCGCAGGCGAGATCGTGCGCATCGTCGCCGAGCTCGAGGTCGCAGACGAGCCACCACTCGCAGGCTCCTCGGCCATCGGCGAGAAAGTCGTGCGCCCGGCCGTTGAACTCATTCACCAGGACCTCCTGCGCCAGCTCGACGCCATCTCGATCGAGGACCTGTGCCTCCAGGCCGAGACGCAGGGCCTCGCCGAGCCCGCCGCCCCGCGCGTCGACTTTGCGATCTGACACCATCCAAACCGAAGGACCAGCAACATGACTGCAGAGGGGACCGGCCGCGGCCGGATATACGATTCAATTGTCGACACGATCGGCAACACACCCCTCGTGCGCGTCAAGCGCATCGCGCGCGACGCCGGCGCCCGCGCGGAAATCCTGCTCAAGCTGGAGTTCTTCAATCCCCTCGCCAGCGTCAAGGACCGCATTGGCGTCTCGATGATCGATGACCTCGAGCGCACCGGCCGCATCAGGCCCGGAACGACACTCATCGAACCGACCTCGGGCAACACGGGCATTGCCCTCGCCTTCGTCGCCGCCGCCAAGGGATACCCGCTGGTCCTGGTCATGCCGGAGTCGATGTCGATGGAGCGGCGCAAGATGCTGCTGCTGCTCGGCGCACGCCTTGAGCTGACCCCGGCTGCCCAAGGCATGCGCGGCGCCGTCGCGCGCGCGCAGGAGCTTGCGCAGGAGATACCGAACGCGGTCATCCCGCAGCAATTCGAGAACCCCGCGAATCCCGCCATTCATGTGCGCACGACAGCCCAGGAAATCTGGAATGACACGCAAGGTCAGGTGGACGTCGTGGTGTCTGGCGTAGGCACGGGCGGCACCATCACAGGCGTGGGCCGGGCACTCAAGAAGCTGAAGCCGTCCATCCGCATGGTGGCCGTCGAACCCGAGGACAGCGCCGTTCTCTCAGGCCGTCAGCCAGGACCGCACAAGATCCAGGGCATCGGCGCAGGTTTCGTGCCCGGCATTCTCGACCGCGAGGTGATCGACGAGGTCGTCACCATCGGCAACGAGACAGCCTTCGCCACCGCACGCCGCGTCGCAAGGCTCGAGGGGATCCCGGTCGGCATTTCGTCAGGTGCAGCCGTCGCCGCAGCGCTCGAAGTGGCGCAGCGCTCCGACATGGTCGGCAAGACCATTGTGGCCATTATCCCTTCATTTGCGGAACGCTACCTCTCGACGGCCCTGTTCGACGGGATCTGAGACCCGAGACAACACCCGGGGAAATCAGTTGACGGTTTCCCCGGCATGCACGCCCCACAGGCGGCTGCGGTCGACATAGCCCTCATAGCCGCGCGAGGCGATCGCGCACCAGCGACCTTCACAGGAGACAAGCCGGGCCACAAGGCCGGGTGCCGCAAAGGCCAGCGTACGCGCGCCCTCTCGCGGCTCCAGCAGCAGGGGCACATTGAGCGCGCCTGTCACCATGACGTTACGGCGACCTTCAAGCATCGCAGACCTGACCCATCCCACGGCACCGTTGATGTCCCGGATCCGACGCCAGCCGTCATACTCGGCAATGATCTCGATCGGGGTTCCGGGTTTGACATAGGTCCACAGGATGTCCTGGTCCATGGCAGGCCCACGACGGACATTCACCCGATTGGACTTGACGGTGACCCAACGCGGCACCGGCAGCCCGGTGGCCACGATCGGCGGCGGCACCTTGGCGCTCGATGGAGGAGAGAGCGAGGCATGGAGTTCCGGCGAACCACCCGCCGCAGCCGGTGACGCTCCAGCGTCACGATGGACAGCACCGGCAAGGCCGGCAAGCGCGACCACGAACACCCTCAAGACCCGTCGCAAGTTACCCTCGTACCCGGTCGGCTGCTGACCGCCGGCTCTTATGGTTGAGCTGCTGATTTGATGAGCAATATCAGGGTCAAGGCGCTTAATTTTAGGTTATCGCCTCGCATGAAGTTCCGGGTCATTTTTGTCTATGAACAACCTTGGACGCCTGCTAGAGAGGAACGGTCACCCCGTATCGAAACCGACCCATGCCCAACAAGAAACCGCTGGTCATCGTAACGCGTAGGCTGCCGGACGCCATCGAGACCCGGATGCGGGAGCTTTTTGACGCCAGGCTGAATGTCGATGACGTGCCGATGACGCGCGACCAGCTGATCGATGCCGTCCAGAAAGCCGATGTCATCGTCCCGACAGTGACCGATCGCCTCGATGCCCGCATCCTGTCGAGGGCGGGTGAACGCCTGCGACTGATCGCGAACTTTGGCGCCGGCGTCGACAACATCGACCTGGAAACGGCCCGTGCCCGCGGCATCACGGTAACCAACACACCCGGCGTTCTGACCGAGGACACGGCCGACATCACCATGGCCCTCGTGCTGGCCGTGCCCCGCCGCATCGTCGAAGGATCCACGATCATCTCGAAGGGCGAGTTCAAGGGCTGGTCGCCAACCTGGATGCTGGGGCAGCGCCTCACGGGCAAGCGCCTTGGCATCATCGGCATGGGTCGCATCGGCCAGGCCGTCGCCAGGCGGGCCAAGGCTTTCGGCCTGCAGATCCACTACCACAATCGCAAGGCAGTCGCGAAACCGATCGAGGACGAACTCGAAGCCACCTATTGGGACAGCCTCGACCAGATGCTGGCTCGCATGGACATCGTCTCGGTGAACTGCCCGCACACGCCAGCCACCTATCATCTCCTGTCGGCGCGCCGACTGAAACTGATGAAGCCATCTGCATTCATCGTCAACACGGCCCGCGGCGAGATCATTGACGAAAACGCGCTGGCGCGCATGCTCGAGAGTGGTGAGATCGCTGGCGCCGGCCTCGACGTCTTCGAACACGAACCGGCGGTCAATCCGAAGCTGCTGAAGCAGCGCAACGTGGTCCTGCTGCCGCACATGGGATCGGCCACCCTCGAGGGTCGCGTCGACATGGGCGAGAAGGTCATCATCAACATCAAGACCTTCGCCGACGGTCACAAGCCGCCTGACCGCGTGCTTGCGGCCATGTTGTGAGCAACCATCCCCGGCTGCGGGTAAACCAGAAACAGGCCGCCCGCCTGAAAAGCGGTGCGCCATGGGTTTACTCGAACGAAATCATCATGGACCGGGCGACGAAATCGCTTGCACCGGGCACACTGGTTGATGTCGCAAGCGAACAAGGCACGCTCTTCGGAACGGCCACATTCAACCCGCACAGCCTGATCGCTGCGCGTATCCTGTCACCGACACCATCGGCCACCATCGACAAGGCCTTCTTCGAAAACCGTTTCAAGGCGGCCCGCGCGCTGCGTGACCGCGTCATCGGCACCAGCTGCTATCGACTGGTGCACGCAGAAGCCGACGGCTGTCCGGGTCTGGTCGTGGACCGTTTCGACGACGTTCTGGTCGCCCAATCCGGCACCGCGGGCATGGACGCACTCGAACACGCCTGGCTGGCAGCGCTGAGGGATCTGTTTGCCCCTCGCGCCATCTTCATCAAGAACGACGCCCCTTCACGTGCCCATGAAGGACTGTCCGAGGACACGCGCTGCGCCTTCGGAGCATCGGACGCGATAGCTCATGTCCACGAGCTCGGCGTGGACCACAGCTTCGCCCCCCTCGCCGCTCAGAAGACAGGGTGGTATTTCGACCAGCGTGACAACAGGGCATTCCTGGTGCAGCTCACCAGCAGCCAGCGCCTGCTCGATGCGTTTTCCTATACCGGCGCGCTCGCCCTTGCAGCCGCCAGACACGGAGCAACGCGGGCCCTCATGCTCGACGCCTCGCAACCGGCACTCGACCAGGCCATGGCGACGGCACGTGACAATGGCCTGGCAGCCCACGTCGAGGCGCGCCGATGCGATGCCATGCAGGAACTTGAAACCATGGGCGCCGCTGGCGATCGTTTCGACGTCATTTCGTGCGACCCGCCGCCCTTCGTGCGCGCGCGCAAGGACCTGGAGGCCGGCGCAAGGGGATATCGCAAGCTCGCGCGCCTTTGCGCGCAATTGGTCTCGCCCGGAGGCTTTCTCTGCATAGCCTCATGCAGCCACGCCATCTCCGCCGAACGTTTTCAGGAAGAATGTGCCATCGGCATCCAGCGGACAGGTCGGCAGGCCCGCATCATCCGCAGCAGCGGCGCCGGACCCGACCATCCGGTCCACCCGATGCTGCCGGAGACCGCCTACCTGAAATCGCTCGTCTATCAGCTGGACTGAGACGCCCATGATGACCTGGAAAGCGGCGGCGATCCTGTTGTGCATGGCGCTGCTGGCAGCCTGCTCGTCGATCGAAGTTCTGGAAGCACCCAGGGCGCCACAGGCCTCATCACCCCCAGGCCCCGCAGTGACCGAGGGCATCGACACCTACATGCAGCAGCGCCTGCGCGTCGAAAGCGTGGGCTTCCGCCTCCGTCGAGCCGCAGCACCCCAATGCGCCCGCCAGGACACCACCCGAAACGATCTCGGCATCGTGGTCTGGTCACTGGCCAATTTTCCGAACCCGGAGGATCGATCGCGCCTCCAGCGCCTCTACAACCTGACAGACGAGGTAACGGTAGCCCTCGTCATCGAGGGCGGCCCCTCACAGGCTGCAGGACTGCGACCAGGGGCCATCATCACCCATGTCGACGGCGTGGCGCTGCCGGCAGGACAAGGCGCCACCGCACGCTTTATTGCGATATCCAGTGACGCGGCCCGAAGCGGGCCGGTGAACCTGCACTTGCGCGATGGTCGAACAATGGCAATCGCCGCACAGGCCGTCTGCGCACAGCCTGCCCTTCTGGTGCGCAGCCCGGACATCAATGCCGCAACCGACGGCAACGCCCTCGCGATCACGACGGCACTTCATGGCATGCTGAAATCCGACGACGAACTGGCCGTCATCCTGGGCCATGAGCTGGGTCACATTCTCCTCGGCCACACGAAGCCCGGCTCCAATCCCGATCGCAAGCGCGAGATGGACGCAGACCGCACCGGCCTTGAACTTGCAGCGCAGGCCGGCTTCGACATTTCCGCCGCCCCTGCATTATGGAGCCGCCTGAACCGCTCCAAGGCAGCACCCGCACTGGCAGACACTCATCCCACGGGCCCCGAGCGCGAAGCCGCGATCCGCAGGCTGGTCGAGCAACACCTCAAGTCTTCGAATTGAGCCGGCAAATGAATGCGATGGCTGCCGCACGGGGACAGAAATCAACCCTCGATGAAACCGCCAACCTGCCGGTTCCAGAGCTGGGCATAGGGCCCATTGCGCGCCAGCAGCTCGGCATGCGTGCCGGACTCGATGATGCGTCCGCTCTCCAGATACACGATCCGGTCCATCCCCACGATGGTCGAAAGCCGATGCGCGATCGCAATCACGGTGCGTCCCTTCATCAGCTCGAACAACGCCTCTTGTATAAGATGCTCGCTCTCTGAATCGAGCGATGACGTCGCCTCGTCAAGCACCAGGATGCGCGCATCCTTGATCAGCGCGCGCGCGATCGCCACGCGTTGACGCTCGCCGCCGGACAACTTGATCCCCTGCTCGCCCACGATCGTGTCGTACCCCGCCTCGCGACCGGTGATGAAGTCATGCGCATGGGCCTCCTTGGCCGCAGCCATCACCTGCCCCTCCTCGGCATCGGGGCGTGAATAGCGGATATTGTCGCGAACCGGCCTGTGGAACACGCCCGGCATCTGCTGCACCTCGGCGATCGCCTCATTGACGGAATCCCAGGTGACCGCAGACACATCCTGCCCGTCGATCAGCACGCGACCAGCCTGCGGCTCGAACTGCCGCCTGAGAAGCTTGACCAGCGTCGACTTGCCCGCACCCGACTTGCCGACCAGCCCGACGCGCTCGCCCGCAGCGATCTTCAGCGTCAGGCCGCGAAACACGGCATGTCCGTCCGCATGCGCGAACGTGACATTGTCGAAAAGAATTTCCCCTCGATCGACCGAAAGGGGTACCGCACCTGGCTGGTCGACGATTTCATGCGGCTGCGTGACCAGTTCAAGTGCCTCCGACAGCGTTCCCAGCTGCTCGAAGAAATCCAGCATCCGATATGACAATTCCTGCACCGAGGACGCGATCATCGATCCAAGGAAGAAGATCATCGTGAACGCCCCGATGCTGATGGCACCGGTCAGGGCGTCATCGGCCGACACGAGGATCAGGCCGACCAGCAGCACCAGCATGGCTGTCGACATGAACAGGCGCATCAGGATCAGGAACCAGCGCAGGGATTGCGATGCATTCATTTCCGCCGCCAGATAACGCGACAGGAACTTGCGCTCATGGGCAGCCCGCGCAAAGGCCCGCACCAGGTCTGCGTTCGAAATCGCATCTATCAGCTTGCCGGTCGATGTCGAAACCTCATCCGAGAACGACTTCGACAATTCGACACAACGCCGCGCAAGGAAGGTCACCATGACCAGATAGATGCTCGCCCACCCGAACAGCAGGATCGCGTAGGTCGCACTCTGCATGGCAAGCAGGAACCCGCCGACCGAAAGCAGCACCACGATGCGAACGCACTCGAAGGCCACGATATTCAGAAGGGAAACCGTCGCCTGACCGGCCTGCTTGACCTTCTGTCCCAGCTTGCCGGCGAAATTTTCCTGGAAGTAGCGGGGGCTGTGCCCAAGCAGATAGGCAAACAGGTACTTTTGCGCCAGCGCCCGCATTCTGGGGCTCATGTAGATGTCGATCGCCTCGGCGCTGCGCACGATCACCGCCGGCGCATACCAGACAAACGCGAACAGCCCGACATAGGGCAGGATCACCATCCAGTCGCCCACGCCCGACTGCACGGCAACCGTCAGCGCATTGATCATGCGGCCAAGCACGTAAGGGCTCATGGCCTGAATGCCAGTGGCGACGGTCACCGCCGCGACGAAGGCCGTGACGTGCCTGCGATAATGCCGCGCCACGAGAAAACGCACGAAGGCAAAGGGCGAGCCGGGCACGCGCTCGCCGCGGGTCACTTCGGCCAGCGCTTCCTCGTCCGGTTCACGGGTCAGGAGCCACGCCGCAAAGCGGGGTTTTCCAAGTCGTTCGTTTCGCATGGCCGTTATTCTGGGCTGTGACCACACAGCGCGCAATCGGGATCTGGCGGCAGCCGGATGGTTCTCATGTTCGCCCCCAGCCCGTCATAGAGCATCAATCGACCGGCAAGCGTGTCACCGACACCGATGATCTCCTTGAGCGCTTCCAGCGCCTGCAGCGACCCCATGACACCCGTCAGCGCGCCCAGCACACCTGCCTCCGTGCACGTGGGCTGGCCATCGGGATCAGGCGCCCCGGGAACCAGACAACGATAACAGGGATAGAGGCGCGCGCCGTCCGGCCGCACATGCGCCTTGTAAACCGCCAGTTGCCCGTCGAACTGGCCAACCGCAGCCGAGACCAGCGTCCGGCCGACCCGGAAGCATGCATCGTTCACGATCAGGCGCGTGGCAAAATTGTCCGATCCATCAAGCACGAGATCATACGCACCGATCAGTGCTTCGGCATTTTCGGCATTCAGTCGCACGCCATGCGCCTCGATGCGCACATGAGGATTGATCTCGCGTGCGCGCTCTCCCGCGCTTTCGACCTTGGCGCGGCCGACGTCTCGCGTGCGATGTGCGATCTGGCGCTGCAGATTGGACAGGGACACGACATCATCGTCCACGACGCCGATCGTCCCGACCCCGGCCGCGGCCAGATAGAGGATCGCCGGGCACCCCAATCCACCCGCGCCGATCACCAGCACCCGGGCAGCACCGAGACGCGCCTGCCCCACCCCTCCAACCTCGCGCAGGATGAGGTGGCGGGCATACCGTTCCACTTGTTCGTCGGTAAGGCTCATCCCCGCACCTATAGCAGCAACATCCCGCAGCGCGTCATCCAAAGTCCCTCTGCGCTTTTCGGCCTATTGTCGTGTCCAGCACCTTCCGCCGCCATACGAGGTTGAAACACCCCGAGCCAGACCTTAGAGTCCTCGCGCTGAACGACGGCCATGCCCATTCCCCGCGCGCAGGCTTGATGACACAAAATGCAGCGCCAGCGGGAATGTGGATGGTTAATACGCCAGGTCAAGACCGCGCCGCCGCGCAAAAAAGGGCAGAAAAACCAAGATGGAAGCTACCGACACCAATCCCGCCATGGCCTTCTCGAGCTTCGATCGGGACGCCCTGCTAAAATGCGCCCATGGCACCCTGTTCGGTCAGGGCTTCCCTCGACTGCCTCTGCCGCCAATGTTGATGTTCGACCGCATCACCGAGATCACCGAAAAGGGCGGCGCCAACAACAAGGGCCACATCAAGGCCGAGTTCGACATCTCGCCGGACCACTGGTTCTTCAAGTGCCACTTTGAATCCGATCCCGTCATGCCGGGCTGCCTCGGCCTCGACGCACTCTGGCAGCTGGTCGGCTTCTACCTCGGTTGGGCCGGGGGCAAAGGGAAAGGCCGGGCCCTCGGCGTCGGCGAAGTGAAATTCACCGGCATGGTCCTGCCCACCGCCAAGCTCGTGACCTACGCCATCGACTTCAGGCGCGTCATGAAGGGCAAGCTTGTGATGGGCATTGCTGATGGCACCATGATGGTGGATGGCAAGACGATCTACGAAGCCAAGGACCTGCGCGTTGGCGTTTTCCAGGACGATGCCGTACCAGCCTGAAGCTGCAACGAAGGGACACGAGTGACATGAGACGCGTCGCTGTAACAGGCATGGGCATTGTATGCTCGATCGGCAACACGACCCAGGAGGTGCTTGCCTCCCTGCGCGAGGCCCGCTCAGGCATCGTCGCTGCGGACGACTACCAGAAAATGGGTTTCCGCAGCCAGGTCCACGGCAGCCTCAAGGTTGACCTCGACGCAGCCGTCGACAGGCGCGCGCGCCGCTTCATGGGCGATGGCGCGGCTTACGCGTGGATGGCCATGAACCAGGCGATTGCGGACGCAGGCCTCGAACCGCACCACGTCTCCAACGAGCGCACCGGTTTGATCGTGGGATCGGGCGGACCCTCGACGAAAGCCATCGTCGCTGCCGCCGACACCGCCCGCAGCGAACCCGTGAAGGGCCCCAAGAAAGTGGGACCTTTTGCGGTCCCCAAGGCGATGTCATCGACCTGCTCGGCCAACCTCTCGACCTGGTTCAAGACCAAGGGCGTGAACTATTCGATTTCATCAGCCTGCTCCACCTCAGCCAACTGCATCGGCAACGCCTACGAGATGATCCAGTGGGGCAAGCAGGACATCATGTTCGCCGGCGGTGGTGAGGAACTCGACTGGACCCTGTCCGTCCTGTTCGACGCCATGGGCGCCATGTCCTCGAAGTACAACGACACACCCGCAATCGCGAGCCGCGCCTATGACAGGAACCGCGACGGCTTCGTGATCTCGGGTGGCGGCGGCATCCTGGTGCTCGAGGAATGGAACCACGCCAAGGCGCGCGGCGCGAAGATCTACGCCGAGATCGTGGGCTATGGTGCAACAGCCGATGGCGCCGACATGGTGGCCCCGTCGGGCGAAGGCGCCGTTCGCTGCATGCGCATGGCCATCCAGAACGTGAAGGCACCGATCGACTACATCAACCCGCACGCCACCTCCACGCCGGTCGGCGACATCCCGGAGATCAAGGCCATCCACGAAGTCTTCGGCCAGAAGACGCCCCCCATCAGCGCGACGAAGTCGCTGACAGGCCACAGCCAGGGCGCAGCCGGCGTGCACGAGGCGATCTATTCGCTGCTCATGCTCAACAACGACTTCATCTGCGAAAGCGCCAACATCCAGGAAATCGATCCCGAGGTGGCCAGCGCCAACATCATCCGTCGCCGCATCGACAACGCCGGCCTCAACACGGTCATGTCGAACTCCTTCGGCTTCGGCGGCACCAACGCGACCCTCGTCTTCCAGAGACCGAACTGACTCCATGACACTCAAGACCAACCTCATGGCCGGCAAGCGCGGCCTCATCATGGGCGTCGCCAACGACCACTCCATCGCCTGGGGGATCGCCAAATCGCTCCACGATCACGGCGCCGAGCTGGCCTTCACCTACCAGGGCGAGGCTTTCGGCAAGCGCGTGAAGCCGCTCGTTGAAACCGTCGGCGCGAAAATCATCCTCGAGGCGGACGTCGAGAACGACCAGTCGCTCGACAACGTCTTTTCGACCCTCGGCCGCGAGTGGGGCAGCCTCGACTTCGTCGTGCATGCGATCGCCTTCTCCGACCGCAACGAGTTGAAGGGCCGCTACGTCGACACATCGCGCGCGAACTTCCGTCGCTCGATGGAGATCTCGTGCTTCTCCTTCACCGACATCGCCCGCCGCGCGGCCCCGCTCATGACGCAGGGCGGCTCGCTGATCACCCTCACCTACGCCGGTTCGCAGCGCGTAATGCCCAGCTACAACATCATGGGCGTGGCAAAAGCGGCACTCGAGGCCTCGGTGCGCTACCTCGCAGCCGACCTCGGCCCCCAGGGCATCCGCGTCAACGCGCTCTCGCCGGGCCCCATGCGCACGCTGGCAGGCGCCGCCGTCGGCGACGCACGCAACGTCTTCAAGTGGTACAAGCAGTTCTCGCCCCTGCGTAAGACGGTGGAACTCCAGCACGTTGGCGGCGCCGCACTCTATTTCCTGAGTGACCTGTCGGCCGGCGTCACCGGCGAGATCCACTACATCGACGCCGGCTTCAACGTAACCGGCATGCCCGGCGCCCCCGAGATCAAGGCCCTCTTCGCAGGCGACCAGGGCGAGTAACCCACCAAACGTCATGGCCGGGCTTGACCCGGCCAAACGTCATGGCCGGGCTTGACCCGGCCACCAACCCTCATTCTCGACCCAACAGAACCGCCTCCAGCGCGCCCATGCTCTCGAAGACACGCGCCGCGCCCACTTCAAGCAAATCGCGCGCTTGATCCGGGCGGCAATGCGGACCGCCCGTGAAACCCCACACCGTCATGCCGGCAGCAACGCCGGCCTTCACGCCGTTGACGCTGTCCTCGATGACAATGCAGCGCGATCCCGCCACGCCCAGCCGCCCTGCAGCCAGCAGGAACAGGTCCGGCGCAGGCTTTCCGTGCACCACATCGTCTCCGGAAAAAACCTGGCCGTCGAACACGTCCCAAAGACCAAGCGCCCTGACCTTCCCGTGCAATTCCAGCTTCGGGCTCGAAGACGCAACCGCCTTGGCACCACGGAACGCGCGGGCAGCATCGGATGCACCCGCAATGGGCCTGATGTCCGACAGGATGCGCCGTGTGATCTCGGCACTCAACTGATCCATGAAGCCGGAAGGAAGTGGCCGACCCTTCTGGGCCTTGTGGATCTCATCGAGGGCATCACCCCAGCCCTTCACCGTGAGCCCCTGCAACCGGGACCTGTGTTCATGGCTGTCAAAAAAAAGCCCGATGCGCTGCAACGCATCGAGCTCGACTTCATGTGCGATCGTTTCTGAATCAATGAGGACGCCATCACAATCAAAGATGACAGCGTCCATCAAATGATCATCCCTCGCCCTTGTCGCCAGCTTCCTGCGCGAGTTCCTTGCCGGTCGCCTGGTCGACGATCTTCATGGACAGGCGAACCTTTCCGCGGTCATCAAAGCCGAGCAGCTTCACGAACACCTTGTCGCCTTCCTTCACCACGTCGCCGGTCTTCGCCACTTTCTTGGGCGAAAGCTGCGAGATGTGCACGAGGCCGTCGCGGGCGCCGAAGAAGTTCACGAACGCACCGAAGTCCATGACCTTCACGACCTTGCCCTCGTAGATCTCGCCCACTTCGGGTTCGGCCACGATCGACTTGATCCACTTCAGCGCCGCACGGATCGACTCGCCATTCGCCGAGGCAACCTTGACGGTACCGTCGTCCTGGATGTCGATCTTCGCACCCGTCTTTTCGACGATCTCGCGGATGACCTTTCCGCCCGAACCGATCACTTCGCGGATCTTGTCGGTCGGGATGTTGATCACCTCGATGCGTGGTGCATGCTCGCCCAGTTCCGAGCGCGCGCCCGTGATGGCCTTCCCCATCTCGCCAAGGATGTGCATGCGCCCATCCTTCGCCTGGGTCAGCGCCACCTTCATGATCTCTTCGGTGATGCCGGTGATCTTGATGTCCATCTGCAGCGCAGTCACGCCGTTTGCCGAACCAGCGACCTTGAAGTCCATGTCGCCGAGATGATCCTCATCGCCAAGGATGTCGGACAGGACGGCGAAGCGTCCGCCTTCCTTGATCAGACCCATCGCGATACCGGCGCACGGAGACTTCAGCGGCACACCCGCATCCATCATGGCAAGCGACGTGCCGCAAACCGTGGCCATCGATGACGAACCATTCGACTCCGTGATCTCCGAGACCGCCCGGATCGTGTAAGGGAAGCTCTCCTTCGCGGGCAGCAACGGATTGATGGCGCGCCACGCAAGCTTGCCATGTCCGATTTCGCGGCGTCCAGGGCTGCCCATGCGACCGGTTTCGCCGACGGAGTACGGAGGGAAATTGTAGTGCAGCATGAAGTGCTGCTTGTACGTGCCCTCGAGCGAGTCGACATACTGCTCGTCCTCGCCAGTACCCAGCGTCGTGACCACAAGGGCCTGCGTCTCGCCACGCGTGAACAGCGACGAGCCATGCGTGCGGGGCAGAACGCCCACTTCCGAGACGATCGGACGAACGGTCTTGGTATCACGCCCGTCGATGCGTCGGCCGGTATCCAGGATGTCATTGCGCACGATCGCCGCTTCCAGTTCCTTGAACTGGCCGCTGACCGTCAGCGGAAGATCCGGCTTGCCCTCGCCGGTGAACGCCGCCATGACGCGCTTCTTGACGGCATCGATCTTGCTGTAGCGCACCTGCTTCTGCTTCTCGCCATAGGCGGCCCGCAGATCGGCTTCGGCAAAAGCCTTGATCTTCCCGTAGAGCACGCTGTGATCGGGCGGCGTGAAATCGCGCGGATCCTTCGCAGCCTTCTCTGCAAGGCGGATGATGCCATTGATCACAGCCTGGAACGAGCGGTGACCGAACATCACGGCGCCCAGCATGACCTCCTCCGAAAGCTCCTTGGCCTCGGATTCAACCATCAGCACGGCGTCGCTGGTGCCTGCCACCACGAGGTCAAGCACCGACTCCGGCATCTTGTCGATCGGGGTGTTCAGCACATACTCGCCATTGATGTAGCCCACGCGCGCCGCACCCACCGGCCCCTGGAAGGGAACGCCGGAAAGCGTCAGCGCCGCGGACACGGCGACCATGGCAAGGATGTCGGGATCGTTTTCAAGATCGTGGCTCAGCACGGTCACGATGACCTGCGTATCGCAGCGATAACCGTCCACGAAAAGCGGCCGGATGGGCCGGTCAATGAGGCGCGAGATCAGGGTCTCACGCTCGGTGGGACGACCTTCACGCTTGAAATAGCCGCCGGGAATGCGACCGGCCGCAAAGGCCTTCTCTTGGTAATTGACGGTCAGCGGAAGGAAGTCGATGCCTTCCTTGGCCGACTTTGAGGAAACGACGGTTGCAAGCACGCTGGTCTCACCCAGGGTCGCCAGCACGGCGCCATCGGCCTGCCGCGCAATGCGGCCCGTTTCGAGGACAAGCGTCTTGCCGCCCCATTCGATGTGTTCTCTATGAATGTCGAACATTCTGTTTCAGTCCTGAGTTTGCGATCCGCCGGATTGCGGACAGCCTTCTCTGCTCTTCTTCTGCAGGGAAATGGTTGGGGGAATGTATTGAGAGCGCGCCGAAGCACCCGGGCGGGCACCAGACGGTGCCCGTGCCCGGGTCGGTCTTTTGATGGGCGGGGAGGATGCCCCGCCCCCGAACTGGCGCCATTCGGATTTACCGGCGCAGGCCAAGTTTTGCGATGATTGAATCGTAGCGAGCCTTCTCGGTCTTCTTGAGATAGTCGAGCAAGCGCCGGCGCTGCGACACCATCTTCAGGAGGCCGCGACGGGAATGGTTGTCCTTCACGTGGCTCTTGAAATGCTCGGTCAAGCCAGTGATCCGCTCGGTGAGAACGGCGATCTGGACTTCCGGCGAACCTGTGTCGCCGGGCTTGATGGCATATTGCTTGACGACTTCCAGCTTGCGCTCTGCAGTCAACGACATCGGATTGTTCCTCAATGTGAAAAGTTGAAAACGCGTATCGGCTTCACCTCTCCCGCCTCGAAGACGGCGATCGCAACCGGATCGCCGGAACGGCTGCGGCAATAGACAGGCGGCAGGTCAATCACGCCGCTGCTCTCCGCAACCCCTTCGGACGAAACCCCTTCGGACAAGGAGAGACGACCACGCGCCAGGATGGCCCGGCCCAGCCTGAGCTGGGAGGCTTCCTGGTCTGAAACGGCCAGTGCCGGGATGTCGTCCAGCACGGTCGCCAGTGGCAGGAGGCCACGCGAGATGGCCGGGTCTTTAGCAGATTCCTCAAGTTTTTCCAGCGTTATCGCGTCCGCGAGCGCGAACGGCCCAACTGCTGTCCGGGTTAACGTGGCCACATGGGCAAAACAGCCAAGAACCCGGCCGATATCCCGGGCAAAAGCCCGGACATAGGTCCCTTTGCCGCACGTCATGCTGAACACCGTATGATCCGCGTCGGGCTGTCCCAGCACTTCCAGCCGGAAGATATCGGTCTCGCGCGCCCGCAACTGCACATCCTCGCCGTCCCGGGCAAGGTCATAGGCCCGCTGCCCATCGATCAGGATCGCCGAAAACGCAGGAGGCACCTGCAGCACACGACCGATGAAGGCCGGCAGGGCACCAAGAACCTGCGCCGCGCTAGGCCGCGCATCGCTCGATTGGACGACCGGCCCCTCGCGATCATCCGTCGTCGTCTCCTGCCCCCATCGCACCGTGAACCGATAGGACTTTCGCGCATCAACCAGATAGGGAACGGTCTTTGTCGCCTCGCCAAACGCGAGCGGCAACACGCCGTCGGCCAAGGGGTCGAGCGTGCCGGCATGACCAGCCTTGTTCGCATTCAGCAAGCGCCGCGCCATAGACAGCGCCTTCGTCGAACTGATCCCCACTGGCTTGTTCAGGACAAGCCAGCCATGCACGGGATCACCCTTGCGCTTCGCCATCGTCCAAGTCCTCGTCATCGGACCCAGCTACCGTAGGCCGAAGATCGCGGGCAACCTTCTCGGACCTGAGGATTTCCTCGATGTGATGCGCCTCGTCGAACGATCGGTCTGCAATGAAGTTCAGCGCCGGCGCATGGCGCAACTGGAGCAGCTTGGCGACCTGGGAACGCAGAAAGGGAGAACAGCGGTTGAGGGCCTCAAGCACCGGCTCGATCTGCGCACCGCCAAGCGGCATTGCAAAGGCCGTGGCATTCTTCAGGTCAGGGCTGATCCGCACTTCCGACACCGTGACCGAAACACCGGCCAGGCCAGGGTCGCGCAACTCGCCGCGCATCAGGATACCCGCCAGGATATGGCGGATCTCCTCACCAACGCGCAATTGCCGCTGGCTGGGGCCTGTGCCGGTCGGCGACCGATTGGGTTTACGCGCCATTTGGCACCAACTTCTCCCGGGCGTGCGGGCCAAAAGCCCCCACCGCCCCTCTTCATCACTTGCAGGGACACCTCGCGGATCAGAGCGACCGCTTGATGGTCTCGACCTCGAAGCACTCGATCTGGTCACCCTTCTGGATGTCCTGATAGTTGTCGAACGCCATGCCGCACTCCTGCCCGACGACGACTTCCTTGACCTCGTCCTTGAAGCGCTTGAGCGTCGACAGCGTACCCTCGTGGATCACGACGTTGTCACGCAGCAAGCGCACCTTGTTGCCACGCAACACCTTGCCCTCGGTCACGCGGCATCCGGCAACCTTGCCGATCTTCGTGATGTTGAAGACCTCGAGGATCTCGGCATAACCAAGGAAGTTCTCGCGCAAGGTCGGCGCCAGCAACCCCGACATCGCCGCCCGGATGTCATCGATGATGTTGTAGATGATCGAGTAATACCGGATCTCCACGCCATCGCGCTTTGCCATGTCGCGCGCCTCTGCCGTCGCACGCACGTTGAACGCAATGATGGGCGCACCAGAGGCACGCGCCAGGATGATGTCGCTCTGCGTGACACCACCGACGCCTGCATGCAGCACCTGCGCCTTGACCTCCGACGTCGACAACTGCGACAGCGCCGCCGAGATGGCCTCGACAGACCCCTGCACGTCCGACTTCACCACGAGGGGAAGGATCTTCGCCTCGCCTTGTCCCTTTGCGGCAAGAACCTGGTCAAGCGACGCGCGCCCAATGGCACGTGACCGCAGCTCCTTCTTCTTGCGGGCTCGGAAATCAGCGACTTCGCGCGCACGACCTTCATTGTCGACCACGGCGAAATCATCGCCGGCCTCAGGAGGTGCCGACAGGCCCAGGATCTCGACGGGTTCCGAAGGACCCGCACTCTGGACCTGCTCGCCCCGCTCGTTCACCAGCGCGCGAACACGCCCCCACTCGGCGCCGGCCACGACAATGTCGCCGACCTTGATGGTTCCACGCTGCACCAGCACCGTCGCAACCGGACCACGCCCCTTGTCAAGCTTCGCTTCCACGATGGCGCCCGAAGCCTGGCGGTTCGGATTGGCCTTGAGGTCAAGAACTTCGGCCTGCAGCAGGATCGCTTCCTCGAGCTTGTCGAGATTGATCCGCTTGGTGGCAGAAACCTCGACTGACAGCGTATCGCCGCCCATCGCCTCGAGGACGATCTCGTGGCTGAGAAGTTCAGTTCGGACGCGATCAGGCTGGCAACCGGGTTTGTCGATCTTGTTGATGGCAACGATGATCGGAACCTTCGCGGCCTTCGCATGATTGATGGCCTCGATCGTCTGCGGCATGACACCGTCATCCGCCGCAACCACAAGCACGACGATGTCCGTCACCTTGGCGCCGCGGGCGCGCATGGCCGTAAAGGCAGCGTGACCGGGAGTATCGAGGAAGGTGATCTTCTGCTTCGAAGGCAGGGTGACCTGATAGGCACCGATGTGCTGAGTGATGCCACCGGCTTCGCCGGCGGCCACGTCGGTCGCACGCAAGGCATCAAGCAACGAGGTCTTGCCGTGGTCGACATGGCCCATCACGGTCACGACAGGCGCACGTGACACCAGCGCATCCTGCGTATCATCATCACCGGCAAGCCCTTCGAGCACGTCGGATTCAGCAACACGCTTGACCGTATGGCCGAACTCTTCCGCAATGAGCTGCGCCGTGTCTGCGTCCAGCGACGTGTTGATCGTCACCATCTGCCCCTGCTTCATGAGGGACTTGATGATGTCGACCGCACGCGTCGCCATGCGGTTGGCCAATTCCTGCACCGTGATGGACTCGGGAATGACCACGTCGCGAACGATCTTCTGGGGCTCGTTGCTGTCCTTGATGCCCATCTGCGCGCGTTGCGCACGCTGGACGTGGCGCTTGTAGGCTGCGATCGATCGCACCCGCTCCTGCTCGTCCAGCGCCGTGACCACGGACAGCTTGCCTGTGCGACGGTCATCGGCGCCCTTGCGCGGTGTCGACACCGGCTTGGGAGGCACGCCCCCCTTGCCGCCGGCGCGCCGACGTCCGTCATCCTCTTCACCCCCGGGCCGACGCGGCGGTCCCTGGAGGGTCGATGGCGACGGCGCGCCGCGTCCACCAGCCGGGAACGGAGCGCCCCGCCCGGCAGAACCCGGTGGGCCACCAGCAGGACGCGGACCTGCGCCAGGACCGGCAGGACGTGCACCTGGGGGGCCGGCAGGCCGCGGCGGACGCGGACCACTGGGAGCAGGTCCTCGCGAGATCGGCTTTACAAGATGGGCGGGTGGCGCTTCTTCCACAGGTTCCGCACGACGCCGCGTTTCGACTTCAGCCTTGCGGCGCGTCTCCTCGTCAGCGACACGGCGGGTCTCTTCCTCGGCCTTGCGCTTGGCAGTCGCCTCACGCTCCTTGGCGAGACGCTCTTCCTCTTCGGCGCGGCGCTTTGCCTCTTCCTGCGCGCGCCTGCGCTCCTCTTCCTCGGCAATGCGCGCATCTTTCAGGGCGCGCAACCGGGCTACTTTCTCTTCTTCGGTCAGCGTGCGCAGCACCATCCCGCCCTGCTTGGGCTGGATAGGCGCCGGCTTTGCAGGCTTGGCAGGCTGCGCGACAGGCGCAGGCGCAGCAGGCGCCGCAGCAACTTCCGGCTTGGCCGCTTCGCCTGGGGCCGCTACCGCGGCCTTGAGAGGATCGGACTTCCCCGCCGGGCGCACGACGGTCGGACGTTTGATCTCGACCACGACAGCTTTCGACCGGCCGTGGCTGAAAGCCTGACGGACAACGCCCGTTTCCGGACGCTTGACGGACAGGGTTTTGGGCGCACCAGAGGCATGCAGTGTCTTGTCGCCATCTGGAGTCTTATTGTCAGTCATGCGCGCCTTTCAATCCCTTGTATCGGGGTCTGTGAACAGTAAATACACTCAAACGCCGTCGCCCTCGCGGTGCGAAGCCACGTCCCACTCGGCCGGACACAACACGCGGAAGCCGCCAAGTCGCTCAGCCTCGGACAAAAACCGGTCAGCAAGCGGGCCATGGCTCAGGCAAGCGTGTATCACATTTTCGCGGCCCAGCGCCACGCCGATTTCCTGGTCGGTCAGGCAGCCGATCAGCCGAATACCTGGATTCCGCCTGGCCAGGCCAAGCAGCTTGCCGCGATCGGCACCGCCCGAATTCGCCGCCTCCACCAATGCGGCGATACGCCCCGGCTGCCCGCGCATCAAAGGCTCGACCTTGGCAAAACCCAAGGTCAGGACGCCCGCCCGCCGGGCGAGGCCAAGGAGATCGCCCAATCGCGCAACCAGCAGCGCCTCGACCCGCGCGGCAAGATCTGCGGCCACCACGACCTTCGACTTTGCCGCCTTCGAAAAGGCGTCCTTGTCCACGGCACGCTGCAGCAGGGCGCGCTGCGAGACGACCCAATAGCCGCGACCTGGCAGTTTTTGAGCAAGGTCGGGGACGATGTCGCCATCAGGTCCCACGACAAAGCGGATCATGCGCTCGGGTGCCATGACCTCACCTGACGCAACGCAACGCCGCAGGGAGCCTTCAACCCCCTCATCGCCGGCATCAGCGCTGCGCTTGGTAAGGCCAGCGGTCGCCACTAGGCCTCTTCCTCCATCGCGGCCGGAGCCGCCGGCGCATCCACCCAGCCGGCCGCAATGCGCGCCGCCATGATGATCGCATTCGCATCCTCGGCATTGACGCCCAGGGGCTCCAGCATGCCGGCGAAGTGCTTGCGCTCACCGTTCACGGTTTCATTCCAGCCCACCAGATCATCCGTCGCACAACCGGCCAGATCCTCCAGCGTCTTGACACCACCCTCGCCGAGCGCAGCCGCCATCGCCGACGTCACGCCTTCGACCTGCAGGATGGAATCCTCAACGCCCAGATCGCGCCGCTTGCGATCGAATGCTTCGTTCTGGCGCTCGAGGAACTCAAGGGCACGACGCTGCAGCTCATTGGCAGTGTCCTCGCCAATGCCTTGGATCTCAGCCAATTCCTCGGTGACCACGTAAGCAAGGTCTTCAACCGCCGAGAAATTCTCCGATGCCAGCAATTGCGCCAGCGTCTCATCGACATCAAGCGACGTCATGAACAATTCAGTCCGCTTGCGGAACTGCTCCTGTCGACGTTCGGACTCCTCGGCCTCCGTGAGGATATCGATCTGCCATCCGGTCAACTGCGAGGCTAGACGCACATTCTGGCCACGTCGCCCGATCGCGAGCGACAATTGATCATCCCCGACGACAACCTCGATGCGATGCGCGTCGTCATCAAGCACCACCTTCGAAACCTCGGCCGGCGCCAGCGCATTGACCACGAAATTCGCCGCATCCTGAGACCACGGAATGATGTCGATCTTCTCGCCCTGCAGTTCCTGAACGACGGCCTGAACGCGGCTGCCACGCATGCCGACACAGGCGCCAACGGGATCGATGGAGGAATCCTTTGAAATCACCGCAATCTTGGCGCGCGAACCGGGATCACGGGCAACCGAACGGATCTCGACGATGCCGTCATAGATTTCCGGCACTTCCTGCGCGAACAGCTTCGCCATGAACTGCACGTGCGTACGCGACAGGAAAATCTGCGGGCCGCGGGCCTCGCGACGAACATCATAGATATAGGCGCGGACGCGATCGCCCGTGCGGAACGTCTCGCGGGGCAGCAGCTCATCGCGCCGCACGAACGCCTCGCCGCGGCCGAGATCGACAACGACGTTGCCGTATTCGACCCGCTTGACGGTACCATGAACGATTTCGCCGACGCGATCCTTGTATTCGTCGTACTGCTTCTCGCGCTCCGCATCGCGAACCTTCTGGAAAATGACCTGCTTGGCGGCTTGCGCAGCAATGCGCCCGAAGTCGATGGGCGGAAGCGGATCGAGGATGACATCGCCAACCTCTGCAGCGGGATTATGGTTCAGCGCCTCATCCAGCGTGATTTCAGTCGCCTCGTTTTCCACCTTGTCGACCACGGAACGCTTGCGGTTCAGCCGCGTCTCACCGGTCTTCGGATCGATCTCGGCCGTGATTTCATTGTCCTGGCCATAGCGCGACTTTGCCGCCTTTGTCATCGCCTCTTCCATGGCCGCGATCACGATCTGCTTGTCGATCGATTTTTCCCTGGCGACCGCATCCGCGATCTGCAGCAGTTCAAGCCTGTTTGCACTGACAGCCATGTTCGTTACCTCGGTTTCGCCGGCTTGCCGGCCTGTTTTCGTCGCTTGAGATCTTGCTCGATCAGCGCATCGGTCAGAAGCAGCTTTGCCTCGCCGATTGACTGATAGGGAATGGCAAGCTCTGCCCGGCCCCGACCAGGGCCAGTTTCCGTTTCAATGAGGACATCCTCGCCGCGCAAGCCGCGCAGCGTGCCTTTGATCCTCTTGCGCCCCTCAAGGGGGGCAATCAGGTCCAGTCGTGCCTCGTGCCCGCTATAGTCCTCGAAATCGCGTCGGCGGGTCAGCGGCCTGTCGATCCCCGGCGAGGAGACTTCCAGCACATACTCGCCCTCGATGGGATCATCCTGCTCGAAGGCCGCCGAGATCGCCTCGCTCAGGCGCGCGCAATCCTCGATCGGCATCGTCCCGTCAGGCAGCTCGGCCATCACCTGCAACGTCGGGCGCACGGCACCCGTAAGCCGCACCCGCACCAGCGCGTACCCCAGCGCATCCGCGATAGGGGCAATGAGGTGCTCGAGTTCTGTTGCGCGCTTGGCCATGCTGTCCGCAGTGTTGGCCGAACAAAAGCCTTCTCGCGCCGGGCTGCCCTTTCGGTCAGCCAGCGAACAAGGTCATCTTGTCCGGGAAATCACGTGTCTAGTACAGGAAGCCCGCGCCCAGTCCAAGCAAAAAGCGCGATCAAGTCCTGAAAAATCTGAGGTAAACGCACGCGCGCCCGGCGGCCAGGGCCTTCTGCTCGTAGCGCGTGATCACCCAGTCAGGCGGCCGCACGCGCCAATCCGCCGCAGATTTTGCAGACCACCCGAACCGCTCGTCGCGAATGAGATGCATCAGCGCCCACTGTGCGTAATCAGGATGATCAGTGGCAACCCTCAACTCCCCGCCAGGCTTCAGGACACGGGCGATTTGGTCGAGCGTGGCGGGCTGTATGAACCGCCGCTTGTGATGCCGGGCTTTCGGCCAGGGGTCCGGGAACAGAACGAAAATGACAGAAAGGCACTGATCGGGAAGCCGCCCGAGGATGTCGCGCGCGTCATCCGGGTGCACCCGCACATTCGACAAACCATGCGCACGCACCTGCCCCAGCAGCTTCGCGACACCGTTCTCGAAGGGCTCGCAGCCAATGAAACCCACATGCGGGTTGAGCTTCGCCTGCGCGGCCAGATGCTCCCCGCCCCCGAAACCAACCTCCAGCGCAAAGGACGTCGCACCGGGAAAGAGAGCACCCGGTTCAATGCCGCCAGCAGGAAGTCCTACCGCCGGCAGCATCCCGTCAAAAAGCGATTGCTGAAGGGCGCTGAGCGGGCGCCCTTTCCGCCGTCCATGCAGCTCGCTGCGCCGCTTGCCTGCCGCCGTCAGGCGAGCAGGCTCTTCAGCTGCGTCACGAGATCCGTGCGTTCCCACGAGAACCCGCCATCCGCCTCGGCAGCCCGGCCGAAGTGGCCATAGGCAGCGGTGCGGGCATAGATCGGACGATTGAGGTGCAGATGCTCGCGGATCCCGCGGGGCTTCAGGCTGACCATCTCAGGCAGGGCCTTCTCGAGCTTCGCCTCGTCCACCCGCCCCGTTCCATGGAGATCGACATAGAACGACATCGGATCTGCAACGCCAATCGCGTACGAGATCTGGATCGTGCAACGGTCCGAAAGCCCGGCCGCAACGACATTCTTTGCGAGGTAGCGCGCAACATAGGCGGCTGACCGATCCACCTTCGTCGGATCCTTGCCGGAGAACGCGCCGCCGCCGTGCGGGGCCGCGCCGCCATACGTGTCGACGATGATCTTGCGTCCCGTCAAACCGGTGTCTCCGTCCGGTCCACCGATGACGAAGCGCCCGGTCGGGTTCACGAACAGGCCGTCATCCGGGCACATCCAGCCCTGCGGCATGGTCGCCTCGACATACGGCTTCACGATTGCCCGGATGTCCTTCTGGTCCAAGCCGTCGACGTGCTGCGTCGACACGACGATCTTCGTCGCACGAACGGGCTTGCCGTTTTCATACTGCAGCGTCACCTGGCTCTTGGCATCCGGCAGCAATTCCTTGGCCTTGCCCGAACGCCGCGCATCCGAGAGCGCCTTGAGGATACGGTGCGAATAATGGATGGGCGCAGGCATCAGCTCATCGGTTTCACGGCAGGCATAGCCGAACATGATGCCTTGGTCGCCGGCGCCTTCATCCTTGTTGCCGGCGGCATCGACGCCCTGCGCGATGTCGGCCGACTGCGCGTGCACGAGGCACTCGATCCGCGCCTTGCGCCAGTCGAAGCCTTCCTGGTCGTAGCCGATGTCCTTGATCGCCATGCGCGCAGTTTCGATCATCTGCTCGTGACCGACAGCCTCCGGACCACGCACTTCGCCGGCCAGCACGACGCGGTTCGTCGTAGCCAGTGTCTCGAGAGCCACGCGGGCCTCAGGCATGTGCTTGAGGAAGAGATCGACAATCGAGTCGGAAATCCGGTCGCAAACCTTGTCCGGATGACCTTCGGAGACGGACTCGCTCGTGAACAGGTAATTTTTGCGGGATGACATGTCTTTGCTGCCGGAAAATGGAAAAAGCCGCGCCGATCGCGAATGCGAAAAGCGCGGCTTTCTCTCAGGGATGGCTGGTTACGTCAAGCGCGTTGCGCTTCACGCAGCTCCACAACGCGGAAATCCGGGAACGCGGCTTCCTCGTCACCCGTCAGGGACTTCACCAGGTCCAGCATGCGCTTGCGCACGCGCGGATCCGTGATCTTCGTGAAGGCACGCACGAGCTGGAAGCCTTCCGCGCTGGAAAGGAACTCCATCATGTACGGACCTGCCTCGATATCCACAGCCGGGGCCTGACCGTTCGTGCGACGCACGCCCTGGTCAGCGGAAATGTCATCGAAGAAATAGGACACCGGCACACCGAGGATGGTGGCGATGTCGTAGAGGCGGCTCGCACCAATGCGATTTGCGCCCTTCTCGTACTTCTGCACTTGCTGGAACGTCAAACCCAGCAATTCGCCGAGTTTTTCCTGGCTCATGCCAATGAGCATGCGACGAAGGCGCACGCGGCTACCGACATGGGCGTCAACGGAAGAGGGTTGCTTCTTGGCCAAGGGGGGACTCCTTTGTACGACACGACGCCCTCCCGAAGCCACCAGCAGCCCGGACAGAACGTCAACGATTGAACGTCGTTATTGGCAGCCACCTATGACTGGTGGCTTTGCCCCCGCTATGGTTGAGTTCCGGCGAACGCAACGCCGAAAAAGGATTCATGGAGGTCATGCCCGCTGCGCCCCTCGCAAGCGGTCTTGGAAACCAAGCGACCCCCAGTAGTCATCCGGTCTCAATACACGTCACATAAAGCGATGCAGCCCGGATGGTCAACTGACTTTAAGGGGTAGCGCGCGAAAAACAGCGCCAGCACTAGCAAAAATGATCGCCAGGAGGAAAAAAATCGCGTCTCCGGCGAAGGAATAAATCGTGGGCTCAATCGCACCGGGTAAAGGCGCATCCACGACACCCGATTGGTCGAGCCCGAGCGACGAAATGATTCGTCCATACGGGTCAATGACCGCCGAGACACCGGTATTGGCAGCGCGTGCCACCGGCAAACCCTCCTCGACGGCACGAACCCGGGCAATGTCGAGATGCTGGTAGGGGCCCGCCCACGGACCGAACCAGGAATCGTCAGTCATGTTCACGAGCCAGCGCGGCCGCGCCCCGGGCTCGACCACCGCAGCCGGAAAGATGATTTCGTAGCAGATCAGCACCCCGAAAGCCGGCACGCCGGCCAATTGCAGGGTTCGCACGCCAGGCCCTTGCGAAAAGCCGCCATGCAGGCCCGTCAACTGCGTGATGCCGAGCGGCTGGAGCAGCTGAAAAAGCGGCAGATACTCGCCGAAGGGAACCAGATGCGCCTTGTCGTAGGACGCGAGCACCCTGCCCTCGCCATCGATGGCGACCATGCTGTTGTAGTAGCGGTTGGTCTCACCCCGCTGCACCCGCTGCGTGCCGGTCAGCAACAAGGCCCGATCCGGCAGAAGCGCAGCCGTCGCCTCGAGCGCGCCGTCTGTTGAAAGCATGAAAAATGGCGGCGCAGCCTCC
>JBEIHO010000008.1:0-71864 GCA_040381215.1 Alphaproteobacteria bacterium
CACATCAGGGAGGTGGATGCGGTTGCCTATGTGTTGCGTTGCTTTGACGACGGCGACGTCACGCATGTGGAGAACCGCATCGATCCGATCGCAGATGCTGAAACCGTGGAAACGGAGCTGATGCTGTCCGACCTCGACAGCCTGGAGCGGCGCCTGCCTGCCATCGAGAAGAAGGCCAAGCAGGGCGACAAGGATGCAAAGGTGCAGGCTGATGTCATGCAGGCGGCACTGGTCATGCTGCGCGACGGCAAGCCGGCACGACTGGTCAAGGTGTCGGACGAGCAGCGGCCGGTGTTCCAGCTGCTGCAGTTGCTGACGTCGAAGCCGGTCGTGTATGTCGCCAATGTCGATGAGGCGTCGGCGCTTGCCGGCAATGCCTACACGGCGCGTGTCGAGGCGAGGGCCAAGGCGGAGGGGGCTGCCTTCGTCATCATCTCGGCCAAGATCGAGTCCGAGCTGGCGCAGTTGCCGACAGAGGAGCGGGCGGATTTTCTTGCGACGATGGGGCTTGCGGAACCCGGCCTCAACCGCCTCATCCGCGCCGGCTATTCGCTGCTGCACCTGATCACGTTCTTCACGGTCGGTCCCAAGGAAGCGCGTGCGTGGACGGTCCATGTCGGCGCAAAGGCTCCGCAGGCGGCAGGTGTGATCCACACGGACTTCGAGCGTGGCTTCATCCGTGCCGAGACGATTGCCTTTGACGACTATGTGGCATGCCAGGGCGAGGCGGGAGCGCGTGATGCGGGCAAGCTGCGGCTTGAAGGCAAGGAATACGTCGTGCGCGACGGCGATGTGATGCATTTCCGCTTCAATACCTGAGGCCTTCGGCACAATCCCTGGCTGCGGCAGCCAGCTGACGTGGCAGTCGCGCCACAGACGTTGTGCGTGCGCACGATAGGCGGTTCACGGGCGCGCCTTATTTGCTATCCTCGAGGGACGGAAATCCGTGGGGGCGGCTGCCGTGAGGTTCTTGTTGGTTCTTGGGGTGTGCCTGACGTGGCTTCTTGGAGCTGCGCTGGCTTCGGCTGCGCCGCCGTCGGGCGTGGCTCCTCCGGTGCTGAACGAGGGGCTCGAGCAGGCCGCCCGCGCCATTGACGAGAGCCGCTATGACGTCGCGCTGGGCCTGGTGGCGGGTGCCGAGGCCTCAAGTGCGCTGACGGAGCAGGATGCAGACTGGGCTGCTTACCTGAAGGCGCGTGCATTGGCCGCCACGGGCGCGGTCGATGCCGCCCAGAAGATCGTGAGGGAGCGCCAGCGGCAGCATCCGAATGCCTATAACTGGGCTGCCGTGGTGTCGATCCTCAGCACGTGCGGACAGCACGATGAGGCGGCGCGCTTGATCCTTGCGCTCGATGATACCTCTTTCGTGCTCGCCAACCGGCTGCGGCGGGGGCTCATGGAAGGGATCGTGAATGCGCTCGAGGCCAGCAATTCGTCGCAGCGCGATGCGCTGGTTACGCGCCTTGTCGAGGGGCGCTACACGGGGCCGTCCGGTGCGCATGTTCCCGACACCATCCGCCTTCGCTATATCGGGGTCCTGTTGCGGCAGAACCGCCCGGAGGCGGCTGCCAGAGAGACGACCGGGCTTGAATCGCCGGTTCCGCTGACGCTGCTGCTTGCCGATGCCGCCTTCTCGCCGTTGTGGGAATTTCCCGCCGTGCGTCAGCTTCTCAAGCCGGGCGCGCTGGTGGCGCGGGTTGAGCGGGGGATCCAGGCGCGGCTGGAGCAGCCTCATCTGCATTCCTCGGACTGGCTGGAGATGATGCGGTCGCTCAGGGCGATCGGGAAGGCTGATGAGGCGGTTCGCCTTGGTCTCAACGCCCTTGGCAAGGCGCGACAGGGCAGCGGTGTTGCGCGCGCGTCCCTGCGCCTGGAGGTGGGGCATGCCTATGCCGACATGGGCGAGGCCTGGGCGGCGCGGCGTGCGGCGAAGGAGTTGCAGAAGGAGCAGGGTGTGCTGCCCGTCGCCCTGCGCGTGGAGATCGCCGACCTGCTCGAGCGCAGCGAGGATGACGAGGGCGCCATGCTCATGCTGGGAACCATCCAGGGTATCGAGGCTCTTCCCGGTGCGCTGAAGGTGATGGCATGCGCGGCGCATGACCTGGGGCGCGGCGAGCGGCGTGATGCGGCCCTGTCCCAGCTTGAATTGCTTTCGGCGCCGTCAGAATTGCTGCAAGCCCGCCTTTGTGCCGGTCAGCCTGTGCAGGCGCGGGCACTGCTGGCAGGCATGCTGTCCATGCCCGAGCAGCGCGCGACGGCCATCCTCATGGCGCAACTCTTCGAAGATCGATCCACGCCCGGAAGCGATGTGCGTGACCTTGCGTATGGGTTGCGGGCGCTCGTGGCGAGCGAGGCCGTGCAAGCGGCCCTGGTGGGCCAGGGGCGGTCGCTTGGCTTGCCGTTCGCGCCGCTGGTGGCGCGATAGGGCGCCCGTCAGTCGTCCTTCCCGAACCAATTGTCCAGCGACAGCTTGCCTGAGCCAAAGCCCGCGAACGCGAGCAGGCCGCCCGCCAATGCGATGTTCTTCATGAACATGATCATCTGCACGACCCGTTCGTGGCCTTCGAGTTGCCAGAAGGCGTGCAGCAGGACAGATACAAAAACCGTGAAGGCAACCAGCAGGAGCGAGACGAGCCTGACGTGCAGGCCAAGAATCAGGCAAAGGCCGGCCGTTGCTTCGCAGGCTGCTGCGAGGGTGAACATGATCTCGGGCAGGGGGACGCCGTTTGCCACCATGTGGGCGATCTGTTCTGCAGGGGCGGGGTTGAGGATCTTGCTGGCGCCAGCGGCGAGAAAGAAGAGGCCGATGATGATGCGCCCCACGGAGGCCAGATATTGCGTTTGCATGGTGTCCCTTTTTTGTGACCGCTCGCGCGGGAGGCGAAGGCTACTGCCGCGTTTCGTGTCCGGGGCGACCTGCCAACTTCGCGTGCAGAGCGTGATCAGCTTATGCTATGATGGCGACGTCATCAAAGGGTGCGGTCATGGGCGGAAATCAAAAAGTGCTGAAGGCCATCAAGGAGACGATTTCGGACTATGCGTCGAAGTCGCCGCTGCAATTGGTCAGCGCGCTGCGTGATCCCGAGCACGTCGCCAAGATGAAGAAGATGGGCGTGGACGACGCGCATATCCATCGCGTCATTCTTTACCTGCAGCAGCACAGGCCTGAGGCCAAGGTGCTGGAAGCCTACCTGAAATCCGTTCGCCTCTGAAGTCATCGCACGCCCCGCTGCCTGTCGGCGGCGGGGTGCAGTCGCTTGCTTGCGACTTTTACTCGGCGATGAAGTCGACGTCCTGCCAGTCGAATTCCGGGTTGATCTTGTAGGCCGTGTCCATGAGATGCGTTCGGACATCGTTGATGGCGGTGTTTGCTTCCGCCGGCTTCAGTGCCTCGTAGAGCTTGCGCAGGAAATTCTCCGACTCGCCAACCTGGTTGGAAGTGGCAGCGGTCAAATCCGGATAGGTCCTCAAGCGTGCGATGATCACGCTGCTGCACGTGTGGCTGTTGGTTTCTCCGAGGCGCGGCGTGGCGATCGTGTGGACAGCCGTGGTCAGGAGCCTCTTTGTGATCGCCAAGGCGTCGTGCAGCTTCTGGGCGCTCATCTTGGCTTCCACGGCGGAGCTCAGCACGACCAGGTGTCCAACTGTTGACGTGTGTGCCAGCAGTTCCGATGTCTCCGCGTTGGCCTCGAGGTTGGATCCAACAGGTTCCCATGTTTTCAGCTGTGTCAGCACGAGCTTGCGAAGCACACGATCCTCGGTGGCGTGCAATTCGTGACGGAGTTTGATGTAGCGCCAGCCCGCAACGCCGAGCAGGATGGCCAATGCCGCGCTCAGCCATACGGACGCGGGCAGGCTCGTGACCTGCGCAACGGCGCTGCTCCATGTTGCGATGATGTCTTCCACGCCCGGCCCCCACACCCGACTTGCCGTTCCGCCCAGAGGAACTGACTAATAGTAAATCGGAACGGACCGCAACGCCAGCGTGCGATGTACATTCTTTGCTCGTACGCTGATTATGTTGTGCCGTATCTGGAAAATTCCATCTACTGGAGAATCGGGCGTCAGTAGAGGTAGCTCAAAAGTGGTAATTAACTATCTAACTCTCTCTCAATTCTATTGTTTTTCAATCAGTCAATTTGTCTCCCCTGATTGATCGATTATCACTTTACTTGACTTAATTCAGCATGGGATTGTCCGCCGCCTTTTCCGTCGGTCATAACGCAAGCAACAAGCCGGCCGGACAGCGAACAACGACTTCACATCCCTGGGTAAATGGAGGCTTGAATGAACTGGAAAGCTGCCGGAATGGCCGGCACTGCACTTCTCACCATCGCACTGTCCGGCGCAGGCGCCGTCGCAGGTGCGAACAAGTTTAGCGGCAACATCAGCCTGGCCGTCGGTCAGACGTTCCAGGACGATGATTTCGGCGCGACCTTTGACGATTCCTTCGCCTCGCTCGGTGGCGAGACCAAGTTGAACGTCGCCTTCACGAACAACATCAGCCTGCAGATCGACCTGCTCGGCGTGGCGTCGTTTGCTGACAGCAACGGCATCGACCTCGACCGTGACTCCGGCGTGCAGGGCACGGCCCACCTCTACTATCGCACCAACCAGTTCGCCGCTGGCGTGGTTGGCGGCGTTGGTGTTGCCTCGGGTGCAGCCCTTGGTTCGGCCGACTACTACTATGCTGGCGTCGAGGGGCAGTACTACCTCGACAACATCACGATCGGCCTGAACGCGGGTTATCTCGACTCGAGCAGCGAGACCGTCATAACGACGCGTGATGACCTGTTCCTCAGCAACGCTTGGTATGTCGGCGGTGAAGTCCGCTACTACGCGAACGAGAAGACCACGGTTTCGGCCAACCTCGGCTACATCTCCGGCGAAGCCAACTTCGGCAACTGGGACGCCGAAGTCATCCACTGGGGTGCGAAGGTCGAGTATCGTCCGGACGCGAAGGAGCCGCTCAGCCTGTTCGTTGCCTACGAAGGTCGCACTTCGGAAGCTGACGCTGTCGGTGGCGGTTCGTTCGAGAAGGACACGCACACGATCAAGGTCGGCGTGACGTTCTCGTTCGGCGTCGATGGCACCAAGATGGAGCAGGACCGTTCGGGCCCGGCTTTCAATCAGATGGACTACGGCGCGGTGGTGGTTGGCGGCTAAGCCAACCCTACGCTCCACAGCGTTGCGGGCGCCCCTTTGCGGGCGCCCGTTTCATTTTGCGGGCACGGGTGACGCGGCGTCGAACTCGACGCGGAAGAAGCGATTGGCCCGACGCA
Organism: Alphaproteobacteria bacterium; assembly: GCA_040381215.1. Classification (GTDB taxonomy): domain Bacteria; phylum Pseudomonadota; class Alphaproteobacteria; order Micropepsales; family Micropepsaceae; genus SZUA-430. The sequence goes on from JBEIHO010000008.1 coordinate 5,283, forward strand.
GCTCGTAGGCGAACAGCTTTCCCGGGACGGCTTCCACGGCCCACACGTTCGTGATCGACCGCTCGAGCTTGTTGGCGAGGAACATGTCCTTCGAGAAGGCGTCGGCTGGAAATTCCTGGCGCGTGGGCGTGCCGCTGTTGACCGTGTCGCCGCCGTAGCGAGAGACGGTGTCTTCATGACCATCGTCATGGCGGTGCACGTGCTTGAGCCTGACGCCCTCGGTGGTGCGGGTGATCATCCAGGTCCTTGAGCGGTTCTCGCCGACGGCAAAGGGGATCGCGATTTCACCCGGCTTGCACTGCACGGGACCCATCAGCAGGCGGCTGCCCGCGAAGTCCTTGTCAGCAGGGTCCGTGGTCGCGAGCCTTCCCTCCAGCGTCTGGCCGCACATGGTTTCCAGATTGGACATGAACGCGTCCTGTGCGGTTGGCTGGGGCATGGTTTCGCATGCGGACGCTGCAAGCAGGGCAAGGGCCCCTGTCATTAACCGATAGCGCATGTAACACCTCGTCATGGAGATCGAGGGGTATGACATGTGTCGCCGCCTGACAAGGCTGGCTTGCCTTGCGATGCTGTTTCATTAATGCGGGCGCATCGGGTAGGATTGTCGAGGCGGTGCGGGGTTTGCGTTCTGCCTTGTCTGATTTGCAGGGTGGTTCATGGCAGATGACGAAGCGGTTGGCGGGCTGGTTCCCGGTCGTAGTTGCGGGTCGTGCGTCGCCTGTTGCGTGATCCTGCGCGTTGATGCGCCGACGCTGGTCAAGGAAGCCGGCGTGATGTGCCGTCACTGTTCGGGCAGTGACTGTTCGATCCACGAGACGCGGCCCGATCCCTGTCGCACCTTCTTCTGCCTGTGGCGCAAGGTGGGCAGCATGCCTGATGCGCTGCGGCCGGATCGCATTGGCGTGATGTTCTCCATCGAGCATAACGCGGCGCCGCAGAACCCCTTCGACAAGGACTTCGTCATCGCACGCGCTGTCAGCTCGATCGAGGATTTCGATCGTCCCGAGGTTCGCGGGGCGCTGAATGTCTTCATCGAGCGCGGTGATCTTCCCGTCTGGCTGAGCTTCAACCAGGAACGGCGATTGCTGCACCCTCGTCCTGAGTTGCGGGATGCCATCCTGTCCTCAGGCATACCGCCGACCCATCTGGCGTCGGAGGTGGTGACGTGGAAGCGAAGGCTTGGCCTCCTGGCCTGAGGGGCGGGCGGGGGCTTTTCGCGCTATTCGTTCATTGGGCGATTTGAATTTGGTTTCTTCGCTTGCAGGGCGAAATTCGGCCCGCAGCCCGATATTTCACGGATTTCTGTTGCGGGTTAGCCACTCCCCTTCGTGTTTCGCGGCCGATTGGGCACATAGCGGTTGGTTTGTGACGTTTTTTGGACTTCTATCTACCGGGTAGTCGCAGAAGACGACATTTTCAGGATCAAGCAGGGGATTTGCTCATGAAGAAAGCTTTGTTCGCGATGGGGTGCCTGGTTGCAGCCAGCACATCGCAGGTTGCCTATGCCGATGGCGAGGCTGCCGCTGAATCGGCCAGCCCGATTTCGGTTACGCTCACGGTCACGTCGGACTACAGGTTCCGCGGCCAGAGCCAGAATGGTCGTAGCCCTGCGGCTCAGGCCTCGATCGAATATGCCAGCGACCTCGGCGTCACGTTCGGCGCGTGGGTCTCGAATGTCGACTTCAGCGACACGGGCGACACCGACTCGTTCATGGAAGCCGATTTCTACGCCAGCTACGGCTTTGCGATCGACGACGCGACGTCGGGCAGCGCCAAGGTGACGTATTATCACTATCCCGAGAACCCGATCGGCACGAGCTATGACTACTGGGAAGGCCAGATCGCTCTCAGCCACACGATGGACAAGCTCACGCTGAACCTCGAAGGCAACTACAGCCCCGACTATTTCAATGGCACGGGCGCTGCGACCTCGATCGCTGCCGGCGTTGAATACCCGGTTCTCGACAAGATCACGATGAGCGCGAATGTCGGTCATCAGTGGATCGACGACAACGCCCTGTTCGGCACGGATGACTACCTGTACTGGGATGTCGGCTTCGGCATCGAGCTGGGCCGTCTGTCGCTGGATGCGCGCTACGTGTCGACCAACACGGATGACGCTGATTGCTTCGGCGGTACCAATCTGTGCGAAGGCGGTTTCGTCGCAACGGCGAGCTTCTCGTTCCCGTAGGACTTTTCCAGACCAGATCTGGATTTCAGAGCGGCCAGGATTTTCCTGGCCGCTTTTTTAATGACGCCGGTTCAGCGGCGGCGACCGCGCGATGGCTTGGAGCCTGGGCGTCCGCCGCGTGAGGATGGCTTTGGTGCCTCGGGGCTTGATGACGCGTCGCGCTGGGGGCGCTTGCGCGCGGTTGCCTCGGCGGCTGCGTCTTCGACGGCTTCCTGGCGCGCGAAAGGGTCGTCGGCGATCGCCAGTTCGGTTGCCTGCAGGCGCTTGATTTCATCGCGGATGCGGCCAGCTTCCTCGAACTCGAGATCTGCAGCGGCTTCCTTCATGCGTTTCTCGAGGTCTGTGATGTGTGCCTTGAGATTGTGTCCAATCAGGTGCTGCTTGCCGCGGTCACCGGTCGATACGGTGACGTGATCGCGCTCGTAGGGGCTCTGGATGATGTCGGCGATCGACTTGCGTACGCTTTCGGGGGTGATGCCGTTGGCCTTGTTGTAGGCGTCCTGCTTCGCGCGGCGGCGTGATGTTTCCGCTGTCGCCCGTTTCATCGAGTCGGTCTCGCGGTCCGCGTAGAGGATCACGCGGCCGTCCACGTTGCGTGCTGCGCGGCCGATGGTCTGAACCAGCGATGTCTCCGATCTCAGGAAGCCTTCCTTGTCGGCGTCGAGGATCGCGACGAGGGCACATTCCGGGATGTCGAGACCCTCGCGCAGGAGGTTGATGCCGACGAGAACGTCGAAGGCGCCGAGCCTCAGGTCGCGGATGATCTCGATGCGCTCGAGCGTGTCGATGTCCGAATGCATGTAGCGCACGCGTATCTTCTGGTCGTGCAGATACTCGGTCAGGTCCTCGGCCATCTTCTTGGTAAGCACGGTGACGAGGATGCGGTATCCCCTTGCGGCCACGTCGCGACATTCGGCGACAAGGTCATCGACCTGGTGTTCGACCGGGCGGATGATTACCGGCGGATCAATGAGGCCCGTGGGCCGGATGACCTGCTCGACGAATACGCCGCCCGTTCGCTCGAGTTCCCATGGGCCCGGGGTGGCCGAGACGCTGACGGTCTGGGTGCGCATGGCGTCCCATTCCTCGAATTTCAGGGGGCGGTTGTCCATGCATGAGGGCAGGCGGAAGCCGTAGTCCTGAAGCGTGAACTTTCGCCGAAAGTCGCCGCGGTACATGCCGCCGATCTGCGGGATGGTGACATGGCTTTCGTCGGCAAACACGAGCGCGTTATCCGGGAGGTATTCGAACAGGGTGGGTGGCGGCTCTCCGGGCTTGCGTCCCGTCAGCCAGCGCGAATAGTTCTCGATGCCGGGACAGGATCCGGTTGCCTCCATCATCTCGAGGTCGAGCATGGTGCGTTGCTCAATGCGCTGAGCCTCGAGCAGCTTTCCCTGCGCCGTGAATTCCTCGAGACGCTGGCGCAGCTCTTCCTTGATGCCCTTCATTGCCTGGGCCAGCGTCGGGCGCGGCGTGACATAGTGGGAATTTGCGTAGACCTTCACCGCTTCAAGTTCTGCCGTCTTCTGTCCTGTGAGCGGGTCGAACTCGTGGATCGCTTCGACCTCGTCACCGAACATGGATATGCGCCAGCCGCGATCCTCGTAGTGTGCCGGGAAGAGTTCCACGGTGTCCCCGCGCACTCGAAAGGCTCCGCGCGTGAAGCTTGCCTCGTTGCGGCGATACTGCAGGGCCACAAGGTTCGCCAGAAGGTCGTTGCGCGAGAGGGGCTTGCCGGTCTCCACGCTGAAGGTCATCGCCGTGTAGGTCTCGACCGAGCCGATGCCGTAGATGCATGAGACCGAGGCCACGATGATCACGTCGTCGCGTTCGAGGACCGCGCGTGTTGCCGCGTGGCGCATGCGGTCGATCTGTTCGTTGATCGAGGATTCCTTCTCGATGTAGGTGTCCGTGCGCGGAACATAGGCTTCCGGCTGGTAGTAGTCGTAATAGGAAACGAAATACTCGACCGCGTTGTTCGGGAAGAAGCTTTTCATCTCTCCGTAAAGCTGCGCCGCCAAGGTCTTGTTGGGGGCGAGGATCAGGGCCGGGCGCTGCGTTGCCTCGATGACCTTTGCCATCGTGAAGGTCTTGCCCGAACCTGTGACGCCCAGCAGGACCTGGTCCCGGTCGCCTGTTGCCACGCCCGCGACCAGTTCCTTGATGGCACGAGGCTGGTCGCCTTTTGGCGTCAGCTCCGAGATGACCTCGAAGCGCTTGCCGCCTTCGGATTTCTGAGGGCGGCTAGGCCGGTGTGGCACGAACATGGCTGCGGGTGCTTCTGCGAGCGCCGCTGGTTTCTGTCTTGAAGGCATGCTGGAATTATAGGCGGCAGGGCCGGCAATGTCATGGCGTTCGACAGGCGGCGGCTGGGTCGCCTGTCAGTAGGCCGATGCGGAGTCGGGCGAAACGGCGTCGGGCACGGGGTCGCCCTCGGGCGTTGCTTGCGGCGGTGTCGCCAGGGCTTCGAGGGGCAGGGCGTTGCGCTCGCTGGCGCGGCGCTTCCTTTCCGCGGCCCTGATCTCGGCCTGCTGGAGCGGATAGCGAATGTCGTCGGGCGCGAAGGTCACCTTGGTCGGGTCAACGTGGCCCGCGTGCGTCGCTCCGCCCGGGAAATAATAGGACCCAACGGCCATCGTGGCAGCCGTTGCAATCAGCAGGGCAAAGGCAATTTCGCGATCCATGCGGCGTTGTCCGGAGAGACCTTTGCCCTGATCTAAGCGGTCGCCGGTTAATTGTCTGCCAATATTGCTTGCGAGGCCTACCACCAGAGGGCCAGGAGGACGGCCTGTGCGAGGGTGACTGTGCCAAGAAGGGACAGATAGAGGGCTTGAAGGCGGGGCTGCAGCAAATCCCAGTTGCGGGCTTGCGCGAAGGCCTGGGCGGCTTCCACGAGGGCGAAGATGCCGAAGGCGGCGGCGAGCGCTTGCGCCCCTGCGCCTGCCATCAATCCCGTCCAGAGCAGCATGCGGACGAGGACGTGGTTGGCCATGTGCAGGCCTCGCTCGGTTGCGATTGCCTTCCAGGTCGATTTCTGGCGGGCCGCGCCTGATGCCTTGCCGAATTGGGTCGACAGGATTGCCGGCAGCAAGGCGAGGAGTTCGGCCAGGGCCGCTCCAAAGGCCGCGGCGAGGGCGGCTGTGAGACTTGCGCTCCAGAACCAGATGGCGAGGGCAAAAAGTCCGAGCTCGCAGGTGGCCGACCACAGCCCTGACAGCGAAGCTGCTGCCCAATCCCGCAAGTCGGGCAGGCGGCTGCGTTGCACGTACAGGTCGGCGCCGACCTTCAGTACGACGGCCAGAAGCCAGGTTCCGGCGCCCAGAAGTAGCCAATTCAGGATCGACATGAAGGGGACTATGTCTGTCGCGGCTGCGTGTGTCGAGGCATCTGTCAGGCCATTGCGTTGTGGTCAGTGGCTTGCACAAACACTGTGCAAAACATGACCGTTTCGTAATGTTTGTCCGCGCGTCATCGATGCGGCAAATCCGCGACGGGTGAGGCGTTGGTGCCACCCTCAGCGGGCCGGAGCGGTGGTATGCTGTGCATTGAAAGGGTGCATGGCCTCACGGATTCGGATTTCCGTGCGCGGCAGGATGGTTGAAGACATGATGCGCAAGATTGTCATCGGCGTGGCGGCGTTTGTCGTGATGGTGGTGGGTGTCGCGTTCCTGCTTCCTTCAACGGCGCGGGTCGAGCGCTCCCAGGTCATCAAGGCGACGCCCGAGGAAATCTTTGCGGTCGTGAACGACCTTACGCGGTTCAAGGATTGGACGGCGTGGGGGGAGATGGACCCGAAGATGAAGATCACGCTCGATGGTCCGCCAACCGGAGCCGGCGCGCGGATGAGCTGGGCGAGTGAAGCGCTTGGCGCGGGAAGCCAGCAGATCGTCGAAAGCACGCCTTTCAAGCTGGTCACGACGAAGCTTGATTTCGGTGATGCCGGCGAGGCGAGCACAAGCATGTCGCTGGAGCCGGTCGATGGCGGCACCAAGGTTGTCTGGGTGTTCGAGACCGAGCTTGGGATGAACCCGGTGAGCCGCTACATGGGGCTCATGATCGATGGCCAGGTTGGCGGTGATTTCGATCGCGGGCTCTCGCGGCTCAAGGCTCTTGTGGAGCCGCAGGACGAGGCCGAGGTTGCCGGCGGGCTTGGTGACGGCTCGAGCGCAGGCCTGGCGCCGGACATGCTCACCCCGGCTGACGCCGATCCCGACAAGGGGCCGGAGGTCGTGTCCGTGGCTTCAAGGACGGTCATCCGTACACGGGGCAGTGCGGCTGTTGCCGACGATACGGCCCTGTCTGCGGCGTTGGGTGAGGCCTACAACAAGATCCTGATGTTCGCAGAGCAGAACGCGCTGGAAATCGGTGGCGGGGCTCCTCAGGCGGTGACCCTGTCGAATGAAAACGGGGTCTGGGCGTTCGAGGCGGCCATGCCGCTGGTCGCCAAGCCGGAGGCCGAACTGGTTGAGGTCGAAGGCGTCACCATCGGAACCAGTTATGGGGGACGCGCCATCAAGGTGACCCACAAGGGGCCTTACTCGACGCTGAACAAGGCCTATGAGCGCCTGCGCGCCCATGCGCGCGAAAAGGGCCTCAAGGAGACCGGCGTCGTCTGGGAAGAATATGTCGGCGACCCGGCTGAAATGGGTGACGAAGCGCTGCTGACGAACGTCTATATCGGCGTCGAGTAGCTTTTTGTCCCGCGGTCTGTTGCCGGTGACGGCCTGTCAGCGCTGCTCGCAGGATTCGGCCTGTTCCTGACCATCGACGAGCAGCCTGGCGTTCTGGCCATTGACCCAGAACACCGTCTTGCCGTCCGAGTATTTCCGACCCTGGTCTGCAGGCGTCAAACGCAACCTGATGTCCTCGCGGCGCGTGGCAAGCGTGATCTCCTTGCCGTCTTCGCCAACAGGCCTGATGACAATGCTGCCTGATACTTCGCAGAGGAAGGTTGCAGGCCTCGTGTTGATGATCGGTGGCATGATCAGGGACGAGGACGTCGGGGCGGGGCCTTCCTCGTCGACGCAGCCTGCGAGCGACGTGAGGGCGGCGATCGCCGGAAGGGCGATGAACTTCAGCGAAGGACGCACGACACACCTCTGCGTGTTTGTGATGGGCGCAGGAGAGTTAGCAGGTCGTTGCGAGTTCCGGCAAGTGAGGCGCTATGCTGATCAGCGCAGGCCGGCGTCGACGCGGATCCGGTCGATGGCTGCGCAGTAGGATCCGTGGTGGCCCTGCGTGCCGAAGCGGTTTCCGGCCTCGATGATGCGGAAACCAATATCGCCAAGGCGATAGGAGTCGAGTTGGCCCTGGGCGTGGGCAGCGTTCAGGTCATCTGCAAGCAGGGATACTTTCATTGCGGCGTCCTGCGCGCTTGAGCACGACCTTGCGGCTGCGCGTTCGCACGCAGAAAGTGCGGCAGCCGAAGCGCACACCAATGAAACCCGCAGCAGGTTTGTGAACGAAGCCATCGGAAAGTCTACCCATCCCCCAGTTGTGATCCTGCATCAATGCGAGGGAAAAGGCCACTGTTTAGATGCGGCCTGGCTCACGTCAGGGTGTGAAATTTTCGACAGGTCGCAGTTTCACGCGCTTGGTAAGCTTGCCACGCGCATAGAAATTGAACGTCATGGCGCCGGTTTCCGGATGGTATACAAAAAGTGGGGCGTTGCCGCCCCTGCGCGTCAATATATTGCGTCGAAAGTCAATGTTTCCGCGGGTTGCTGTCTTCCACTGTTCCGGCAGGGCCCGCTTGATGGCCCGCGCGTTGTCCGCGCGTTCGGGGAGCGATGCCCCGGTGACGTCGACGGAGAGGGCGGTGGCCCGGATCGCGTTGCCGTCCTCGACCTGCAACCGTACGCCGATGATCCAGTCGTTGCTGTCGAGGAAGCCTTCCCAGCGGCCGACGGGCGCCTGCTCGCTGCTGCAGCCTGACAGCAGCGTTAAGATCAGCCCGAAGAAGATTGCCTTGCCGAGACTTGTCATGTCGCCGCCCGCTCTGGTGGACCCGACTGGCAGCAGTGTCAGGCCTCAGGACCTAAGAAATGGTTAATTCGCTTTAAGGTGTTTTAGGGTTTGGCCGCGCTTTCTGCTGGCCCTTGTGTCGCCGGGCGGATGAATTCAGTCTGTTTGCCTCGCCTTTCCGGAGAAGGATCGATCCCCCCGTGAACCAATCGAACGCCCTGCCTGCAGGTTTTCTGTCTGGCGCCCTCGGGCGCATCAAGCCTTCGCCGACGATTGCCGTGTCGCAGAAGGCCAGGGATCTCATTGCTCAGGGGCGCGATGTCATCGGGCTGGCGGCGGGGGAGCCCGACTTTCCGACGCCCGACAACATCAAGCAGGCGGGCTTGCGGGCGATCGAGCGCAACGAGACGCGCTACACGGCGGTCGAGGGGATCCCCGAGCTGCGACGGGCGATCGCGGACAAGTTCCGCCGGGAAAACGGGTTGGATTATGCGCCGTCGCAGACCCTGGTGTCTCCGGGTGGCAAGGCGATCATCTTCAACGCGTTCATGGCGACGCTCAATCCGGGGGACGAAGTCATCATCCCGGCGCCCTATTGGGTGAGCTATCCGGATATCGTGCAGCTGTGCGGGGCGACACCGGTCATCGTCGAGACACATGAGGCGACGGGGTTCAGGCTTACGGCCGAGCAGCTTGCGCGCGCCATCACGCCGCGAACGAAGTGGCTGATGCTGAATGCCCCCTCCAATCCCACCGGGGCGGCCTATACGCATGCGCATCTTGCGGCCCTTGCTGACGTGCTTGTGGCGCATCGTCATGTCTGGGTGCTGACCGACGACATGTACGAGCACATCCTGTTCGACGGATTCCGTTTCGCCACCATGGCCGAGGTCGAGCCGCAGCTGCAGGCGCGCACGCTGACAATGAATGGGTGCTCCAAGGCCTATTCCATGACGGGATGGCGCATCGGGTACTGTGCGGGTCCAGAGCCATTGATCAAGGCGATGGCCGCCATCCAGTCCCAATCCACCACGATGGCGACGTCGGTCAGCCAGTGGGCGGCGGTCGAAGCCCTCAACGGGCCTCAGGATTTCATCGCGACGCGGGCGGTCCAGTTCCAGGCGCGGCGTGACCTCGTGGTTTCCATGCTGAACCAGGCCAGCGGGCTTCGCTGCCCCAAGCCCGAGGGGGCGTTCTACGTCTATCCGTCGTGCGCGGGCGTGATCGGGAAGGTCGCGCCATCGGGCCGGACCATCGATACCGACGAGGCCTTTGCGACGGCATTGCTGGAGGCAGAAGGGGTGGCGGTGGTGCACGGGGCGGCATTCGGGCTTTCACCCTATTTCCGGATTTCCTATGCCACGTCGCAGGATGTGCTGATCGAGGCCTGTACGCGCATCCAGCGCTTCTGCGGCAGCTTGCGCTGATCCAGTTTTTTCGAAGGGGGCTGAAACCGCAAGGCGGGCTCCGACGTATGGATACCTGAGACTATCGAGGGAGGTGTGGCGTGCATCATCGCAGGGGATTGCTTGGGACCGTTCTTTCCGGCGGCGCGTTCATGGCGCTTGGTCGCGCCGCCAGCGCGGCGCCCGGCCGTGGCCCGTTCGAGGTCACGAAGAGCGAGGCGGAGTGGCGGCGCGTGCTGACGTCCCAGCAGTATCATGTCCTGCGCGACCATGGCACCGAGTATGCCGGCTCCAGCCCGCTGGATCGCGAGAAACGCCGCGGCGTCTTTCATTGCGCCGGTTGCGATCTGCCCCTATTCGCTTCCGAGACCAAGTATGACAGTGGCACGGGGTGGCCGAGCTTCTGGCAACCCCTGGCCAATGCCGTCGGTACATCGATCGATCGGTCGTTCTTCTCCGTCCGGACCGAGGTTCACTGCCGTCGTTGCGGAGGGCATCTGGGCCACGTGTTCAATGATGGTCCGGCGCCGACCGGGTTGCGCTATTGCATGAATGGCGTTGCCATGACCTTCAAACCAGCCAAGACGTGAGTACCCGGAAATGGCCAGGCTCTTCGTGATCGTGAATGTGGTGTTTGCCGGGTTGCTGGCGCTGATTGTCCTCTCGCCGCTTGCGGGCATGTCTTCACGTGATGCGGCGGCGGCAGTCGATCCGCCGGGCTCGGAGGTCGCCATCCTTGCGGGCGGCTGCTTCTGGTGCGTCGAGGCGGACTTCGACAAGGTTCCAGGCGTGCTCTCGACGACGTCGGGCTATATCGGCGGGCGCGTGGTCAATCCGACCTACGGCCAGGTGAGTGCCGGCACGACAGGCCATACCGAGGCCGTGCGCATTGTCTATGACCCTGCGAAGGTGAGCTTTGACCGGCTGCTGTTCGTGTTCTGGCGCACGATCGATCCTGTCACCAAGGATGCGCAGTTCTGCGATTATGGTTCGCAGTACCGAACCGGGATCTTTGCGACAAGCGATGTCCAGCTGCAGAAGGCGCTCCAGTCACGCGCGGCGCTGGAGAAGTCCGGACGGCTCAAGCGGCCGATCGTCACCGAGATCGTGGCGGCCGGACCTTTCTATCCGGCCGAAGACTATCATCAGGACTATTACAAGAAGGATCCGTTTCGCTACAATCTCTACCGCTTCAATTGTGGTCGCGATGCGCGGCTCGAGGCGCTTTGGGGTGATGAAGCTGGCGGCGGTACGAAGTAAGGGGCGCGCATGTTTGTTGTCGAGACATTCTCCGGCACGAAGCAGGAATTGCACGAGGAGCTGCTGCGCCAGGCGCAGGGGCTTCTCGAGGGCGAGCGCGACCTGATTGCGAATGCCGCCAACCTGTCAGCGCTCATCTGGCAGCTGGTGCCTGACCTGAACTGGGCTGGATTTTATTTCATGAAGCATGGCGGGCTTGTCCTTGGTCCTTTCCAGGGCAAGCCGGCTTGCGTACGCATTGCGGTGGGAAAGGGCGTATGCGGAACGGCCGTTGCAACCCGCTCCACCATGCTCGTCGAGGATGTCCATGCGTTTCCCGGGCATATTGCCTGCGATGCGGCGTCGAATGCCGAGCTGGTCGTGCCGCTCGTCAGCGATGGTATCGTGCATGGCGTGCTTGATCTGGACAGTCCGACGACCGGTCGCTTCGACAGGGAAGACCAGCAGGGCTTCGAGAGGCTGGTCGCGCTGTTCGTTGCCGCCAGCGATTTTCCAAAAGCCTGAGCTGTCTACTTCCTGTCCTTGACGTGAAGTGGCCGGACCGACTGGGGTATATCTCGGTCCGGCCTGTCACGCCTCTTTCGTCAAGGTATAGGGGGTACCCGGACGATTGCCTGGAAGGGAGTTCCAGTACCGGAGCCGCTTGGCTGCTTCTCAGGGGGAGATTGCTGCTCCGGTACGACCGAGATGGGAGTGTGCGGGAGCGTTGCCAAGGGGCGCACGCAAAAAAACTTCTGCCGGTCAGCTCAGAATTGCCACTCGCGGGCTTGTGAAACCATGAAGTCGCGGAAGACCATGATGCGTTTGGCGCCGCGCAATGTCTCGGGATAACACAGGTGGACCTCGTATTTCGGCCCCGGTGTTTCCTCGAGGATGCGAATGAGTTTCGTGTTGCCGTGGGTGATGTAGTCGGGCAGGGCGCCGATGCCGATGCCGCTCTCTATGGCCTTGCTCATCGCGATGATGTTGTTGACGTAAAGGGCGGCTTCGCGCGGACTGCCAGACTTGCGGCCGACTTCCGACAGCCAGTTCACCTTGGCGATTTCAGGCGGGGCGTCGCCGTAGATGATGATGTCGTGACCATCGATGCTGCCGATGTCGGAGGGCCTGCCCTTGCGGGCCATGTATTCCTCGGTCGCGTAGACATGATAGACGACATCGAACAGCTTGCGCTGGACGAGGTCGCCCTGAACGGGCTGGCGCATGCGCAGGGCGATATCCGCCTCGCGGTGGCTGAGATCGAGTTCGCCATCGTGCAGCAGCAGGTGAACCTTGATGTCCGGGTAGGCCTCGGCGAAGAGCCGCAGGCGCGGGGTAAGCCAGAAGGTGCCAATGCCTACGGTCGCTGTCACCCGCAGCTCGCCACGAGGATCTTCGCGGCTGTTGAGCAGGTCTTCCTCGACCTCCGTGAGTTCCTGGAAGATGCGGGTCGTGGTGCGGAAGAGACGCTCGCCCTGTTCCGTCCTGACAAGCCCCCTGGCGTGGCGAATGAACAGGGATGTCTTCACCTCATCCTCGAGGGCACTGATCTGGCGGCTCACGGCGGGCTGGCTCAAGCCAAGCTCTTCGCCTGCGTGGGTCAGGCTTCCGGCCTTTGCCACCGCATGGAACACGCGCAACCTGTCCAGGTCCATCGGCATGGCATCATCTATTCCGCTGCAACCCTGACCTGCTGGTGATGGGCAATGAAGCGCTCTGCCTCGAGCGCTGCCATGCAACCCATTCCTGCCGCCGTCACAGCCTGGCGAAACACCTTGTCCTTCACGTCGCCGGCAGCGAAGACGCCCGGGATGTTGGTTGCCGTCGAGTCCGGTGCCGTGCGGATGTAGCCGTCGTCGTCCATGTCGACCTGGCCGCGGAAGATGGCCGTGGCCGGTGCGTGTCCGATGGCAACGAACAGGCCATCCACCTTCAGTTCACTTGTCGCGCCTGTCTTCACGTTATTCAGGCGGACGCCGGTCACCGACTTGGGAGTGGATGAGCCGAGCACCTCGTCAACGCCAGAGTCCCAGACCACCCTGATCTTCGGGTTGGCGAAGAGGCGCTGCTGCATCATCTTTTCGGCGCGCAGGCTGTCCCTGCGGTGGATGAGTGTCACGGTGTTCGCGAAATTGGTCAGGAAGAGCGCTTCTTCAACGGCGGTGTTGCCGCCACCGATGATCGCGACGTCCTTGCCGCGGTAGAAGAAGCCGTCGCACGTGGCGCAGGCCGAAACACCGTGTCCCTTGAAATGCTCTTCCGAGGGCAGGCCAAGCCAGCGTGCCTGCGCGCCGGTTGCGATGATCAGCGTGTCGCAGGTGTAGACGTCGCCGCTGTCGCAGCCGAGGCGGAAGGGGCGTGCCTTGAGGTCGACGGTTTCCACGATGTCGTTCACCATGCGCGTGCCGACGTGCTCGGCCTGCGCTTTCATCTGGTCCATCAGCCAGGGGCCCTGGATGGTCTCGGCGAAGCCGGGGTAATTCTCGACGTCGGTCGTGATCGTGAGCTGCCCGCCGGGCTGAAGGCCTGCGATCAGCACGGGTTCAAGCATGGCGCGAGCCGCATAGATCGCCGCGGTGTAGCCAGCGGGGCCGGATCCGATGATGATTACCTTGGCGTGTGTCGCTGCTGTCATGTGCGAATCTTCCCGGGATGTTCGGCTGGTGCGCTTGTTTGCCCGTCATATAGGAAGGGTTGGTCTGCGACCGCAATATGGGGTGCGCGGGCGATCCCGCCAAATCAAAGAAAATTGACCAATTTGCCGCGTATCAGATCTGCAATTCGGGCGGTTTCGTTCAGTGGGTCGTAAGTCCAGTTTTCGATCCGTCCCTTGAAAAGGCGGGCGACTCCCATTTCGGTGAGCTTGTCCACAAGGCGGTCGAACTTGGGGTTGGATGACGCGAGTTGCAGGATGTGCACCGGTTTTCCGGTGCCGGCGGCCTCAACCATCATGTTGGTGGAATCGGAGGTCACCAGGATCGCGTCCGCGTGCGCCAGCATGCCCAGCAGCGGGTTGTCGCCTTTGCCATCCCAGAGAAAGGCGTGCTTGGCGTTGAGCGCGTCGCGCAGGATCTGCGTCTGCTCTTCGCCGGTGCGTCGGGACGTGGTGACCATCAGGGAGAAACCCTGGTGGAGGAGGTCGCGCAGCTGGTCACCCAGCGCTGCGGCGTCGGCCTTGGTGAAACGGTGCGCCTTTGATCGCCCTCCCACCAGGACGGCGATGCGCGGCGATGGATAGGCCTGAACCAGCGCTTGCCAGCGCCTTGCGGCGGTTTCGAGGTTGGCAGCGTTGATGCGGTTGGGGCTGCCGATGATGGGGACCACGTTGTCGCCCGTCAGTCCGTCATGCTCGGGCGGAACGACCAGGTCGAAAACGTCCGTCGGAACACGCGGGTCCTGGAGCTGGACCGTCATTGTGCGGTTGTCCGAGCGTCGCTTGATTTCGATCAGGAAAGGGATGCTGCGCCATCCGCAACCGATGGCGAGGCGCGGCCAGGGTGGTTCGAAGCGCGTGCTGTCGCTGCCCAAGGAGAGGAAGGGGAAGGGCCAGAGCGTGACCGGGAGGAGCGTCCACGGCCAGACGGGTTTCACGATCCGGCTTTCGATCGGCAATCCAACCGCTTCGGCCAGGCCGAGGCACTGGTTGAGCATGCCGGCCCTGCCATCGGTGATGATCCAGGTTGCGTCTTTCAGCGTCGGATTGTTCACAGAATTGCGCGATCCTGAAATTTTATTGCCGAATCCTGGGGGCTGACGCTATACAAGGCCCGCGCGAAACAAAATTTCCCGGGCGGGTCCCCATGCAGCGAAACAAGCTAGATGCCATAGACCAGCGCATTCTCCATGAATTGCAGGCGGACGGGCGCATCACGAATGTCGAGCTGTCCCAACGCGCCAAGATTTCGGCGCCGCCCTGTTTACGGCGGGTTCGCGCGCTGGAGCAAGACGGATTTATCCGCGGGTATCACGCGGATCTGGATCCCAAGGCCCTGGGCTATGAGGTGACCGCGTTCGCGTTCGTGGGCTTGGCCAGCCAGGCCGAGCCTGACCTCAAGGCCTTCGAGGAGCAGGTGAGGCAGTGGCCCATCGTGCGCGAGTGCTACATGATGTCGGGCGAGGTCGATTTTGTCCTCAAATGCGTGGCCCATGACCTGAGCGAGTGGCAGACCTTCGTCACCCAGACGCTGACAGCGGCGCGCAGCGTCGCTGCCGTCAAGACGGCGCTCACGATCCGTGAATCGAAGCGCGAGCCCGGGGTTCCAGTCGAACCGGCCTGAGCGGTGCGCTTCCTCCGATCGTTGCGCCTGACAAACAAAAACGGGCAGCGGATATCCGCTGCCCGTTTTCGTGTCCTGCGCAGGGATTACTTGTATTCGACTTTGGTGATCTCGTAGGTGCGGCCGCCGGAGGGCGTGTTGACCTCGACCGTGTCGCCGACCGACTTGCCGATCAGGGCGCGGGCCAGCGGCGAGGACAGCGAGATGCGACCCTTGGCAAAGTCTGCCTCGATGTCGCCGACGATCTGGAATTTGGACTTCTGCTCGGTCTCCTCGTCCACAACCGTGACGGTCGCACCGAACTTGACGGATTTGCCGGAAAGCTTGGATACGTCGATCACCTGGGCACGGGACACCTTGTCCTCGAGTTCCATCACGCGTCCCTCGATGAAGCTCTGGCGCTCCTTGGCGGAATGGTACTCCGCGTTCTCCGACAGGTCGCCATGGGCGCGGGCTTCGGAGATCGCCTTGATGATGGCTGGACGTTCCACTGACTTCAGGTGCTTTATCTCCGCCTCCAGAGCAGCAAAGCCCTGTGCGGTCATGGGTATCTTTTCCATCGCCTGATTCTCGTCACTTTCCAGTCGCGCCAAGGGACAAAAGGACTGAGCAGCCTTGGCGGCGCGACCGACCAAAGCCTTCGGAGTTTCAATTGCTCGCTGAAGAACTGCAGCGCAGCTGATGCCTGGGTGCCAAACCCGCGGCTTACGGGATCAATATAGCAACACCCGCCCCGGTTTTCAAGGACTGTGACCGAGGGGGTCTGGCAAAATTCCCTTTTAAATCAATGCCTTAGTTTGCATATGACTGTAGCGGCGCTACGTCGAGGCTGGTTGTCCGCAGGGCAGAAATCGACTGAACCGCAGCGGAAGCCCCGGCAATGGTCGTGTAATAGGGGATCTTCTGCATCAGCGCGGTCCGACGGATCGAAAGCGAATCCTTCAGGGCCTGTGCACCCTCCGTCGTGTTGAACACGAGGGCGATCGAGCCGTCCTTCATGGCATCGACGATGTGGGGGCGGCCTTCGTAGACCTTGTTGATCCGCGTGACGGGGAGGCCCATGTCCATCAGGTGGGTTGCCGTGCCGCCTGTGGCAACAATCCTGAAGCCCATGGCGATCAGGTCTTGCACAGGCTTCAGGATGGCGTCCTTGTCTGAATCGCGAACCGAGACGAATACGGTTCCTTCGCCGGGCAACGTGATGCCGGCTGCGATCTGGCTCTTGGCGAAGGCTCGCTCGAAGTTCGAGTCGATACCCATCACCTCGCCGGTCGACTTCATTTCCGGGCCCAGCACCACATCGACGCCGGGGAAGCGCGCGAAGGGCATCACGGCTTCCTTGACGGACATATGTCGCGGCGTTTTTTCCTTCAGTCCCATCGATGCGAGGGGTTCGCCTGCCATGACGCGCGAGGCGATGGCGGCTACCGGCAAGCCAACGGCCTTGGCCACGAAGGGGACGGTGCGGCTTGCGCGTGGATTGACCTCGAGGATGAAGATCTGGCCCGCCTGGATTGCGAACTGGACATTCATCAGGCCGACCACGTTCAGCTCGCGTGCCAGCGCCGTTGTCTGACGCTTGAGTTCCGCCACCATTTCCGGCGACAGGGACCAGGGCGGGATCGAGCAGGCGCTGTCACCGGAGTGGACGCCGGCTTCCTCGATATGTTCCATGATGCCCGCGACGAAGACGCCGCTTGCGTCGGCTATGGCGTCAACATCGACTTCGACGGCGTTGCGCAGGTACTGATCGATCAGCACGGGATCGTCGCCCGAGATCTTGAAGACGTCGGTCTGCAGCAGTGTCTCGCGCATGTGCTGTTCGTCGCGAACGATGGTCATGCCGCGACCGCCCAATACGAAGGAGGGGCGGATGACGACCGGGTATCCAACTTCGCGCGCGGCCTGCAGCGCTTCTTCGGTCGTCAAGGCCGTTCGGTTCATGGGTTGCTTGAGGCCGATCGCGTCGATGAGCGCCTGGAAACGCTTGCGATCCTCGGCGATGTCGATGGCATCGGGCTGGGTCCCGAGGATCGGGATCTTCGCGGTTTCCAATGCGGCTGCGAGTTTCAGCGGGGTCTGGCCGCCAAACTGGCAGATGACGCCAACAACTTCGCCCCGCGACTGCTCGGTGCGGATGAGCTCGATCACATCCTCTGCCGTCAAGGGTTCGAAGTAGAGGCGGTCGGATGTGTCGTAGTCGGTCGAGACGGTCTCCGGGTTGCAGTTGACCATGATGGTCTCGAAGCCCGACTTGGCGAGGGCAAAGGCTGCATGACAGCAGCAATAGTCGAATTCGATGCCCTGGCCGATGCGGTTGGGACCGCCGCCCAGGATGATGACCTTGCGGCGGTCGGAAGGTTCGCTCTCGCATTCCACAGCGCCCGCTGTCGGCGCCTCGTAGGTCGAATACATGTAAGGCGTAATCGCGCGGAACTCGGCTGCGCATGTGTCGACGCGCTTGAAGACCGGCGTGACACCAAGCCGGCGTCGCTGTCCGGCGACTTCGCTTTCGCGCTTGCCCGTCAGGCGCGCGATGCGCGCGTCGGAGAAGCCCATGGCCTTGATATCGCGCATCCCATCGGCGTCGTCGGGCAGACCGTGCTCGCGAATGGAGGCTTCGGTGCGGATGATGTCCTCGATCTGCTCGAGGAACCAGGGGTCGACCTTGGAGGCTGCATGGACTTCGGCAATGGTCAGGCCCATCCTGAAGGCTTCAGCGATGATGCGGATGCGGTCAGGCGTCGGCCGTGCGAGGGCCGCGATCACGGCGTTGCGGTCGTCGCCGGATCCAAGACCCGGGATCTCTATCTCGTCGAAGCCGGTCAGGCCGGTTTCCAGAGAGCGGAGCGCTTTCTGGACGGACTCGGCGAAGGTGCGTCCGATGGCCATGGCTTCGCCAACGGATTTCATCGACGTGGTCAGGATCGGTTCGGCGCCCGGGAACTTCTCGAACGCAAAGCGCGGGATCTTCGTGACCACGTAGTCGAGCGTGGGTTCGAAGGATGCGGGCGTTGCCTTGGTGATGTCATTCGTCAGTTCGTCGAGCGTGTAGCCGACGGCGAGGCGGGCAGCGACCTTGGCGATGGGAAAGCCCGTCGCCTTCGAGGCCAGCGCCGAGGAGCGCGATACGCGCGGGTTCATTTCAATGACGACGAGGCGGCCATCTTTCGGGTTGATGGCGAACTGCACGTTGGAGCCGCCGGTTTCAACGCCGATCTCGCGCAGCACAGCAATGCTGGCGTTGCGCATGATCTGGTATTCCTTGTCCGTCAGGGTCAAGGCGGGGGCTACGGTGATCGAGTCGCCGGTGTGGACGCCCATCGGGTCGATGTTCTCGATCGAACAGATGATGATGCAGTTGTCGACGCGGTCGCGGACTACCTCCATCTCGAATTCCTTCCAGCCGAGAACGGATTCCTCGATCAGGACAGAACCGACGGGGGAGGCATCGATGCCGCGATCGACGATCTCGACGAATTCCTCGCGGTTGTAGGCGATGCCGCCGCCCTGACCGCCGAGCGTGAAGGACGGTCGGATGATTGCGGGAAGGCCGACATGGTCGAGTGCCGCCAATGCCTGGTCGCGCGATGTCGCTATGCGCGAGCGTGGGGATTCCAGCCCGATGCGGTCCATGGCGTCGCGGAAGAGGAGGCGGTCTTCGGCCTTGGCTATGACATCCGGCTTCGCGCCGATCATCTCGATGTCGTATTTCTGGAGGATGCCGAGCTTGTCGAGGTCGAGGGCGCAATTGAGTGCGGTCTGTCCACCCATGGTGGGCAAGACGGCGATGCGCGATGCGGGGTGCTCGCGACGTTCGCGGGCGATGATCTTCTCGACGAATTCCGGCGTGATGGGTTCGATGTAGGTTGCGTCCGCCAGATCGGGATCGGTCATGATCGTGGCGGGGTTCGAATTGACGAGGACGATCCGGTAGCCCTCGGACCTCAGCGCGCGACACGCCTGCACGCCGGAATAATCGAACTCGCAGGCCTGGCCGATCACGATCGGTCCGGCGCCGATGATGAGGATCGTATCGATGTCAGTTCTTCTGGGCATGGGTCAAACCATCAATGCGGCGCATGTGATGCAATGCTGCCACTGTGTTTTAGGAGTTGATTAATCGGCAGGGCGTACGACGTGCGTGCAGCCGATTTAAGCCGGGAACCAATCGCCAAGAGCTGCACAACAAAAAGGTTTCCGTTCTCAAGCCTGCGGTGATTTTCCGTGCGCTGGCGTTCGTTACGGGCTTGGGCCCGGCAACGGCGCCAGCTTTTTCTTTTCCCGGACGCACGGTGATTGCTCAGGTGGTTCATGCCGTTCCTGTCAGGGATGCGATTTCGCGGGCGATGTTCTGGCGCGCGGTGGCGGCATATTCACCTTCGAATATTCCGGAACGGAATATGCGGTCGCGCGCGATCATTGTGTTCAGGAACCGGGAGCGGCCCTTCGCCCACGCGGCGTCGTCGAGGTGGCTGTATTCAGCGCGGACCTGACGGGCGTAGGCATCGTATTCCGCAGCCGGAGCGCCGACGATCGCGATGTCTGCGTCGAGGAAGATGTCGTCATCGTAATCGCGTCCGCCCTGCGCATGATTGCGGGTGGCAAGGATGAGCTGCACGACATGGGAACGGAGCGCGGGGCCCGCGCCGAGGTCGTCGAGTTCCTTCATCGCCCGCTCGGCGCTCTTTGCCTCGTTGTCCTGGCGACGCGGGTCGTAGACCGCGTCGTGGTACCAGACCGCGAAGGCGAGGCGGGCAGGGTCGTCGATCTCGTCTGCGTGGCGCTCGAGGCAGTCAAAGAGCCAGGTCAGATGCGACAGGTTGTGATAGTGGCGATGGGGTTCTGCGTAGGAGCGGCACAGGCCGTCGAACAGGGTGCTCACGAGAGGCGCCGAGAAATTGCCCAGCAGTTGCACGTGCGTGCGCCAGCGTGCCTTCAGTCCATCAATGCCGGGCCCCGTGGTCAACGCTGCTGCTCCATTGCTTGTGCGAAGCGATCGAACAGGTAGGCGCTGTCATGCGGTCCTGGCGAGGCTTCTGGGTGGTACTGGACAGAAAAGACGGGGCGCCCTTTCAGGGCGATGCCGCAATTGGTGCCGTCGAAAAGCGAGACGTGTGTTTCGATGACGTCCTTCGGCAAGGTCGCCGTGTCGACGGTGAAGCCGTGGTTCATCGAGACGATTTCCACCTTGCTGGTGGACAGGTCCTTCACGGGGTGATTGGCGCCGTGATGGCCCTGTTTCATCTTCTTCGTTGTTGCCCCGAGCGCGAGTGCCAGCATCTGGTGGCCGAGGCAAATTCCGAATACGGGCTTGCCTGAGGCTACGGCCTTGCGGATCACGGGGCAGGCGTAGGTTCCCGTCGCGGCAGGGTCTCCCGGGCCGTTCGACAGGACGATGCCGTCAGGCTTCAGCCGCTCGATGTCTTCCCAGGATGTCGTCGCCGGGACGATGGTCAACTTCGCCCCGATCGATGTCAGGCCGCGCAGGATGTTGCGTTTCACGCCGTAATCGATGACGACCACGTTGAAGCGGGTTGCCTTACCTGGTCTGAAACCTGCGTGCCATTGCCAGCGCTGCTCGTCGAGCGTCCAGGGCTTGCTCGCGGTTACTTCCCGCGCCAGGTCCATGCCTTCGAGGCCGGGCCACTCGCGCGCGCGCCGCTGCAGCTTGTCGATGTCGAAGTCGCCGGTGGGGTCGTGCGCAATGATGCCATTGGGCATTCCATTCTCGCGGATGCGGCGGGTCAGTGCGCGCGTGTCGATGCCACCGAGGCCCACAATCCGGTTGCGCTTCAGCCAGATGTCGAGGTGCTGGGTGTTGCGATAATTCGAGGGGTTGGTGATCGGGGATTTGACGATCAAGCCGCGGGTTGCGGGCGTTGTCGTTTCGATGTCTTCCGGATTGGTGCCCACATTGCCGATGTGGGGGAAGGTGAAACAGACGATCTGCGCCGCGTAGGAGGGGTCGGTCAGGATCTCCTGATAGCCCGTCATGGCGGTGTTGAAGCAGACTTCGCCCACTGCCTCTCCGGCGGCGCCAAAGCCCAGGCCTTCGAAGACTGTACCATCTGCGAGCACAAGCGCGCCCGTGATTCGTCTCCGCGAGCGGGCGGCGCCCTTCTCGCGGGGGTTGGTGGCAGGTTCCGTCATGTCAGAAAGCTCGCGGTCTTGCGGGATTTTGGCCTTGAGCCCCGCAAATTCGCGGGACCATATGAGAGAGGGTTTGCTGTCGTCAAGGAACGCTGTTGTCCCAGTCCACAAGCCAGATCATCCCTTTGCCTCAAAGGGTTGGGTGTGGCGTGCCCGACCATGTATGGTCCGCAATCCATCCGGCAAGTGAGGACTTTTGCATGCTGCGCGAGACATTCAACGAAGCCCTGAAAGACGCCATGCGGGCCAAGGACCAGCGCAAAGTCGGCACGCTGCGCCTCATCAATGCCGCGCTCAAGGACAAGGATATCGAGGCGCGCGGGCTGGGGAAGGGGCCGCTGGGCGACGAGGACATCCTGGCGTTGCTGCAGAAGATGATCAAGCAACGCAACGACTCCATCGAGGCCTATGAAAAGGCGGGGCGCGCAGACCTCGTGGTGCAGGAGCAGGAAGAGAAAGCCATCATCGAGGCTTATTTGCCGCAGCAAATGGGACCCGACGAGGTCAAGGCGGCCGTGCAGGCTGCCATTGCGGCGACGGGTGCGGCCTCGGTGAAGGACATGGGCAAGGTCATGGGCGAGCTCAAAGGCAAATTCGCCGGCCGCATGGATTTTTCCAAGGCGAATGGCGTCGTCAAGGAACTGCTTTCGGGCGCTGGCGCCTGAGGCATGCGCTTTACGCCCCGATTTCTCGACGAGCTGCGTGACCGGCTGCGCCTGAGCGACTATGTCGGGCGCAAGGTCAAGCTTGTCCGGCGCGGGCGTAACCACACGGGGCTTTGTCCGTTCCACAACGAGAAGTCGCCCTCCTTTTCGGTCAACGAGGACAAGGGGTTCTTCCACTGCTTCGGGTGCGGCGAGCACGGCAACGTGATCGATTTCGTGATGAAGACGGAAGGTCTCAGCTTTCCGGAGGCCGTGGAGAAGCTGGCCGGCGACGCGGGGATGGAGCTGCCGCGCCGCGACGCGCGCGATGAAGCGCGGGAAAAGGCCCAGAAATCGCTGCATGAAATCATGGAGATGGCGGCGGCCTTCTTCGAGGGCGAATTGCGGGGCGCGCGCGGCGCCAAGGCGCGGGCCTATCTCGACGGACGGCAGCTGTCGGGACCCATCGCGCAGCGTTTCCGGCTGGGCTTTTCGCCCGACACGCGACATTCCCTCAAGGACCATCTGGCGGCGAAGGGCGTTGCCGTTGCTGACATGGTGGAGGCGGGGCTTCTGGTCGCGCCCGACGAAGGCGGGGCTCCTTACGACCGTTTTCGGGGCCGGGTCATGTTTCCCATTGCCGATGCCCGGGGCCGGGTGATCGCCTTTGGCGGCCGCACGCTGGATCCGGATGGCAAGCCCAAGTACCTCAATTCTCCTGAAACGCCGCTTTTCCGCAAGAGCACGGTGCTCTTCAACCTGGCTCCGGCGCGCAAGGCGGTTGCGGCCGGTGCGCCGCTTGTGGCGGTGGAGGGCTATGTCGATGTGATTGCGCTTGCGGCCTCCGGGTTCGAGGGCACGGTTGCCCCCTTGGGAACGGCATTGACGGAAGAGCACCTCGAGCAGATGTGGCGCATGGCGCCGGAGCCGATCCTTTGTTTTGACGGTGACAAGGCGGGCGTGAAGGCGGCGCAGCGGGGGATCGATCTGGCGCTCCCCCTCCTCAAGCCGGGGCAATCCCTGAGGCTGGCTTTGCTGCCTGGGGGGCAGGATCCCGATGACCTGATACGGGCGCGCGGGGCGCCGGCCATGCAGGAGGTCCTCAATGCTGCTCTTCCGCTAGCGGAAATGCTCTGGCGGCGGGAGGTCGAAAGCGCAGACCTGTCGACGCCCGAGCGCCGGGCGGGTGCCGAGGTGAATCTCATGCGGCTGGTGGACAGTATCGAGGACCAGCGGGTCAAGGAGCATTACCGCACGAACATGCGCGAGCGGCTCAGGGCGCTTTTTGCCCCGGGTTCCGGGCGCCGGGAGGGCGGAGACCGGCCCAGGCCGTCAGACCGGGGGCCGCGGCCCCCCTTCCAGCCCCGCAACATGCGTCCCGAGCGCCCCGGGGCGCGGCCGGCGTGGACGCCCCCGGTTTCGGATGCGCTGCGGCGTTCGGCTGCAGGGCAGGGCCTGTCTGCGGCGTCAGGGTCCGCCGGCATGGCGGAAGAGGTCCTTATCCTCGCAATCCTGCGCCATCCGTTCCTGCTCGAGGCGCATGCGGAAACCCTCGCCATGCTTACCATTTCCGAGCAAAATCTTGACAAGGTGCGGCATGAGATCCTACATGCCTCATCTTTGGATCAATCCCTTGACAGTCAACGCCTTGGCAACCACCTCAGGAAGCGTGGGCTCGGGGATGTTTGCGAGCGGTTGGAGCGGCGGCCGATGCTCAGATCGATGGCAGTGACGCGCGCTGAGACGCCCCACGCTGTCGTGGTGCGCGAGTTCGAACACGCCCTTTCGCGCCACCGGAAGCTCACCGAGCTTGCGGGGGAGCATGCGATGGCTGCCGAGACGTTCCGGCGCGACGCCACCGAGGAAAACCTTGCGCGGCTGCGTGCCATCGATGAAGAGCTGCGATCGCAGCAGGGATCCGAGGCCGGCCCGCCTGACAATTTCTGACCTGCAAACGCTTGCAGGGGCATCCGACAACAACATCGCAGAACAGACGACGCAGTGACGAAAAAGCAGAACACAGATCGAAAGGCTTCCCAAGCCAAGACCAAGGCCCAGCCGAAGTCCGAGAAGAAATCCGGCAGCAAGCCGGCAGCGAAGGAAGCCGCAAAACCGCGGCAGCAGGATCTGAAATCGCTCCTCAAGGCGATGGTCAAACCGTTGCCGACGCCAAAGTCCAAGCCGCCGAAGGCCGTGCCGCAAAGCCTTGACGCCAAATCGACGACAGACGCGAAAGAGCCCCCGAAAGACATGTCCAAACCAGCGAGCCCCGCGGTTCCCAAGGCGAAGGCGGGTGCGGCACCTTCCGCCACCGGCAAACAGGCGACAGTGAAGACCGGCAAGCCGGGCGAGGCGGCTCCGGAGGAGCGGCCGGAGTCGTTGCTCGATCTTTCCGACGCGGCCGTGAAGAAGATGATCGCGCGCGCCAAACAGCGCGGGTTCGTGACCCTGGACGAGTTGAACAAGGTTCTGCCGTCCGAACGCGTGTCCTCGGAGCAGATCGAAGACACGATGGCCATGCTCAACGACATGGGCATCAATGTCACCGAGGCCGAAGAAAAGGACGAAGAGGGCGAGAACGGTGGTGCCGTAGCGCTTGCGCGTGAAGAGGCTGCCGTCACGAAGGTCGAGACGGAAGAGACCGAGCGCACGGATGACCCGGTGCGCATGTACCTGCGCGAGATGGGTACGGTCGAGCTGTTGTCGCGCGAGGGCGAAATCGCGATCGCCAAGCGCATCGAGGCCGGTCGAGAGCTG
This sequence comes from Alphaproteobacteria bacterium, assembly GCA_040381215.1. Lineage (GTDB taxonomy): Bacteria > Pseudomonadota > Alphaproteobacteria > Micropepsales > Micropepsaceae > SZUA-430. The sequence continues at coordinate 29,917 of JBEIHO010000008.1, forward strand.
ATGATCGGCGCGCTTTGCGAAAGCCCGCTGACATTCGAAGCCATCATGGTTTGGCGCGACGAGCTGAACGAAGGCAAGATCCTGCTTCGCGACATCATCGACCTGGAAGCCACCTATGGTGGCGGGCCGGAGGCGAAGGCGATGGCGGCGGAAGGCGGCATGGTGCTGCCGCCCGAGTTCGCGGCCGGTGGGCCGGGGGCTCCCGGTCAGGGCGTCCAGCCCGGCAAGCCGTTCGTGCCACCCAAGCCGCCTCAGCTTCGCGTTGTCGCGCCGCCCAAGCCTGCGCCGCAGCCGAAGGCGGATCCCGACGACGTCACGAATGTCGAGGCGCCGACGCGCAGCGAAGACGAGGCGCCGGAGGAAGACGAGGGCAGCCTGTCGCTGGCGGCCATGGAAGCCGTCCTGAAGCCCAAGATCCTCGAGACGTTCGAGGAGATCGCCAATCTCTACAAGAAGCTTGGCAAATTGCAGGACGCCGAGGTCGAGGCGCATCTGTCCAGCGAGGAGCTGTCGACCAGCCAGGATCGGCGCTTCAAGAAGCTCAAGAACGAGACCATCGACCTTGTCAAATCCCTGCGGCTGAACAATGCCCGCATCGAGGCGCTGGTCGAGCAGATGTACTCGATCAACAAGCGTCTGGTTACGCTCGAGTCCCGGCTGATGCGCCTTGCGGAAGCGCATGGCGTGGGACGCGAGGACTTTCTCAAGGAGTACGAGAACGAAGAGCTTGATCCCAACTGGATCAAGCGCGTCGGGCGGCTGACCCGTCGTGGCTGGAAAGATTTCGCGATCGAAGAAAAAGATCGCGCCCGCGACATTCGCATGGAAATCCAGACGCTGGCCCAGGAAATGCGCCAGCCGATCACCGAGTTCAAGCGCATCGTTCGCACCGCCCAGAAGGGCGAGCGCGAAGCCCGGCAGGCCAAGAAGGAAATGGTGGAGGCGAACCTGCGCCTCGTGATCTCGATCGCCAAGAAGTACACGAACCGCGGCCTGCAGTTCCTTGATCTCATTCAGGAAGGCAATATCGGCCTGATGAAGGCGGTCGACAAGTTCGAGTATCGTCGCGGCTACAAGTTCTCGACCTATGCAACGTGGTGGATCCGCCAGGCGATCACGCGTTCGATCGCCGACCAGGCGCGTACGATCCGTATCCCCGTGCACATGATCGAAACGATCAACAAGCTGGTGCGCACCTCGCGCCAGATGCTGCACGAGATCGGTCGCGAGCCGACCCCGGAGGAGCTGGCTGAAAAGCTTGCCATGCCGCTGGAGAAGGTGCGCAAGGTGCTGAAGATCGCCAAGGAGCCGATCTCTCTCGAGACGCCGATCGGCGACGAGGAAGATTCACATCTCGGCGATTTCATCCCGGACACCAATGCGGTGCTGCCGATCGATGCTGCGATCCAGTCGAACCTGCGCGAGACGACCACGCGCGTGCTGGCATCGCTCACCCCGCGCGAGGAGCGCGTGCTGCGCATGCGCTTCGGCATCGGCATGAACACGGACCATACGCTTGAAGAAGTGGGTCAGCAGTTCTCGGTCACGCGCGAGCGTATCCGCCAGATCGAGGCCAAGGCCCTGCGCAAACTCAAGCACCCGAGCCGGTCGCGCAAGCTGCGCAGCTTCCTCGACAATTGAGAAATGGCTGCCTTGGGGGCGGGCTAGAAATCCGGCCTCAGGCTTACCTTCTTCAGCTCCCGACCGACCATGTGGCGAAAGATGGCCGGAGCGATCCATGTCAGGATTGCAAAGCCGACTGCAGCTGCCACGACGAGGCTCTGCACAATCGCCGGGAACATGGCGAGCAAGGTCGCGCGGAAGAGCTGGAAGGTGAAATAGATCAAGAGAACCACTGCCCAGGCTTTCCAGCCGGCGAACCTCTGGATCCACATGGCCCAGCGCCACCATAGGCCCATGATGGGGTTCTTGCGGCTCTTTATCTGGCACAGCAGGTTGATGGCCGCGACGTTGCTGGCATCGTGCCTCAGCGCCCAGAGCGCGTGATCCATCGCTTCCTGCACACGACCCTGTCGCAGTGCAACCATTCCCTTGGCCAGGAGGGCGCTGGTGTTGTCGGGCGCGAGGTGCATGGCATCGTCTGCGAAGCGGGATGCCTCGTCCAGGCGGCCTTCGATGGTGGCGAGCTCGGCGCAGCTGGCCAGTATGCTCGGTTCGTCCGGCGCGAGGGAGAGGGCCTCATCAAGGTATGCCCTGGCTTCCTTGCGACGGTTCCTGTTCACCAGGAATGCGCCATAGGCGTAATGATTGTATTCGCCATCCGGGTAGAGTTCGATTGCCGCCTTGAAGTGTTTTTCAGCCAGTTCGGGCTTGCCCTTCAGCTGGTAGGCGAGGGCGAGCGTTCGATGCGCAAATTCCCAATCCGGTGCTGATGCGACTGCGGCCTCTGCGGCAGACACTGCCTCATCTGCATGGCCGCGGCGAATATTGATTGCCCCCAGCGTGCCCAGCGCATGCGCGTCATCGGGTGCTTCTCGCAGGATGTCCTTGATCCTGCTTGCGGCTCCGTCGTGATTGCCGGCCGCGGAGAGTGCGTTTGCGGCATCGATGGCAATGTTGATCTCGTCCATGTCCATGGACTAGCGACCGAACTTGTCGAGGAAGGCGACGACGTCGTCGTAAAGTCCGCCTTCGTTGGCGAACTTCGCGTAATTGCGGGCCTGGGACAGCCACTCGAGCGTGGTTGGGCGCACTTCCTTGAGGGCTGCGCTGAGGTGCGCGGGGGAAATCGGCTTGATCTTGTCATGGCTGAGGCTTTCCTCAATCGCCATGTCACATGCGGTTTCGACGATATTCGTGATGTCTGCGCCCGAATAGCCGCTGGTCTTCTCCGCGAGCATGTCCGTGTCGATCTTGCCTTCGGCCGGCCGGCCTTTCAGCTCGATCTCGAAAATGATCTTTCGTGCAATGCGGTCCGGTGGCGGGACGAAAACGCTTCGGTCAAAGCGGCCGTTGCGCCGAAACGCGGGGTCGATTGCCCATGGCACGTTGGTCGCCGCGAGCACAAGGACGCCTTCATTGACCGAGTTGAAGCCATCGAATTCGTTGAGAAAGGTGGAGACCATCGCTGACTTGTGATCGCCTTCGGAAAAGCGGCGGCGCGCGGCGAGGGCCTCTATTTCGTCGAAGAACAGCACGGATGGCTTCTGCATGCGCGCTTCTTCAAAGGCGTGCGCCAGGCGTTTTTCCGACTCGCCGATCCACATGCTCAACACTTCGGCGATCTCGACGGGGATGAACGCGGCGTTGCACTCGGTTGCCGTGGCGCGCGCGAGCAGGGTCTTGCCGCATCCGGGAGGGCCATAGAGAAGGACACCGCCACCGGCGCGCTTCCTGAAGCGATCGAACAGCGATTTCTTCTCGAAGGGCAGGACGATCTTGCGCCGGATCTGCGCCTTGACCTCTTCAAGCCCGCCGATGTCTGCAAAGCTGACCGGCGTGCGCGTATCGCGCGTTTCGTCCCCGGCAGGGCGGGTTGGCGGGCTCTCGCGTCCTTGCGGATTGAATTTTATGACGGTGCCCGTGGCGCTTGTGCGCTGCTGGACCGCGAGCGCCGCGTCGAGTTCCGGGGAGCGGGTCGACGGGTTGCCGTCCAGCGCCGCCTGATAGGTCTTGAGTGCCAGTTCCCGGTCATCGAGCGCGAGGTAGATCCTTGCTCTGACCACCATGTCTTCCGGGCTCTCTGCCTTGCACCAGAGCAGCGCCGCTCTTGGCTCTGCGTGCTGGAGCAGGAAAGCGGCGATCGACATCTGTGTCGCCTGGTCGACGCCTGCGTTGTCGGCCCGCGCAAAAAACTCGATGGCGGGGGAAGGGTCCACTGCTTCGGATGCCGTGCGGGCGAGGGCGCGCAAGATGCCTGCGGATCTTGGTGCCGCTGTTGCCGCTTCAATCAGGTCGTGCAGTTCGCTCATTGCCGTCCAACTAGAACAGAATTCGACGCTGCCGGGCAATTGATAGTTGCGGCGGTCTTTGGTTACGGGCGGGGGGTATCCTCGTCGCGGTCCCGGTTCGCGGGCGAAAGTCCCGTGAAGTCATGGTTTACGGAAGAGCCCCGTTTGCTCTGGATCAACGCCATCGTGGCCGACCATCGCGAAGATCGGCGTGTCGTAAAAACGGGGTCCATCATGAATGCAGGGCAGATCGCGCGGGCGCATTTTGCGGCAGCCATGGCAGCGGCAACGGCCGAGGGGCAGGACCCTGACGCTGTTGCGAGGACGCTGCTTGCGGAGATTGTCCGGTCCATGCTGTCGCGGCGCTCGCCGGGGGATGTGCGGGCCGAGATCCTCGCTGCAGCCGACAATGTGGATCCGGAGACGGATTACATGTTCATGCGGCCCTGACTTGGCCGCCGGCTCGATCCGGGCTAAGGCAGTGCGTCGAACATGAGGGGCACGGCATGCCTGGCAGCCAGGATTTCGCGGCCGATCCACGAAATGCAAATGTCCTGATCTACCTGAACGGTGCCCTGGTGCCGCGTCCGGAGGCCCGGGTTTCTGTCTTCGATGCCGGATTTGTCCTGGGTGACGGTGTCTGGGAAGGTTTGCGTCTCCACAAGGGGCGACTTGTGTTCCTCGATGCGCATATCGATCGCCTGCTGGAGGGCGCTGCGCAGATCCGGCTTGAACTCGGCCTGTCGCGCGATGGCCTCGTGGATGCGATCAGGCAGACAGTGCAGGCGAACGGCATGCATGACGGGGTTCATATCCGACTGATGGCAACGCGTGGGGTCAAGGCGGCTGTCAACCAGGATCCCCGCAATGCCCTTGGCCAGGCCACCATCGTCATCGTCGCGGAGCACAAGGTGCCGGCGCCCGAGGTCATGATGCGCGGTCTTGCGTTGTGGACATCCGCCATTCGCTGCACGCCGGCCGAGATGTTCGACATGCGGCTGAATTCCCATAGCCGGCTCAACCTCATCCGCGCGCTCATCGACGTGCTCGACAAGGGTGCGGACGAGGCGCTGATGCTTGATCCACACGGGTTCGTCTCGAGTTGCAACGCGACCAACTTCTTCTTTGTCCGGGATGGCGTCCTGTGCACCTCGAGGGGGGACTATTGTTTCAATGGCGTCACGCGGGCCAATGTCATGGACCTGGCGCGCGCGCATGGAATTTCCCTGCATGTCGGCGATTTCAGCCTTGCCGATGTGGCGCAGGCTGAAGAGGCTTTCGTTACCGGTACCTTCGGTGGCCTCACGCCGGTGCGCTCGATCGATGGTCGCATGCTGCCAGCGGGGCTGCCGGGGCCCATGACGGCACAGCTGAAGGCGCTGTACGAGGATGCCAAGGATCGGGAGCCGGTCCATGTCAGCTGATGTCGTGCGCATCGCGATGTGGTCGGGTCCCCGCAATATCTCGACTGCCATGATGCGTTCTTTTGAAAACCGACCGGATACGTCGGTCATCGATGAGCCGTTCTATGCCTGCTATCTGGAACGAACGGGCGCCGACCATCCGTTGCGGGATGAGGTTCTCGCCTCTCAGCCCGTGGATCCTCGACTTGTGGTGGAAATGCTGCTGGGTCCGGTGCCGGGAGGGCGCCCTGTTTTCTACCAGAAGCACATGACGCACCACATGCTGGACGGGATCGACTTGTCGTGGGTCGCTTCGGTCCGGAATGCATTTCTCATCAGGGATCCGCAGGACGTCCTGGTGTCCTATGCCAAGGTGCGCGGTGTGCCTACGCCTGAGGAAATCGGGGTGCCGCAGCAGCGCGTTCTGTTCGAGCGCGAGGCTGACAGGCTCGGCCATGCACCTGCGGTCGTTGACGGCGGCGATGTCCTGCGGAACCCAGGATTGGTCCTGTCCCGACTCTGCGAGCGGTTGGGCATGCCTTTCCTGCCGCACATGCTGGCCTGGCCGCCAGGCCCCCGCGATACAGATGGCGTATGGGCCCCTGCTTGGTACGCCAGCGTGGAGCGTTCCACGGGGTTTGTGGCCCCGCGGGAGGAACGAGGCGCGTTGCCTGACGAATTGCGACGTGTTGCCGATCTTGTCCGCGGCGACTATGAGCGGCTGTCGGCTTTCAAGATCGGCGGCGCTTCCGTCCCGGGTTGAGGGAAGCTGTTGCCTGCGACAGGAGCTTGCATGCGCCTCGATCAGGTCACCTTATCGGCGCGGAACCTCGCCGAGAGCATCGCGTTCTACCGGAAGCTGGGGCTGCGCGGCGCTATCCTCCCTGGCATCTTGTTGGTTCGGGTCAGGCGTAGTTGAAGCTGATGCTGATGCGGTCCTCTCTTGCACGGTTTGGCTCGACCTCGTGCCGCAACCAGCTTTCAAAGAGGATGATGCCGCCAGGCTCTGGCTGTACGTAGACAAAGGGTTGCATTTCTCGCGGCGCCGACTTTCGTCGCGTGGGGGCCGCCATCATCAGGCCGAGGCGAGGATCCTCGAGCTTCAGCGCTCCTGCCCCCTTGGGGACGGTCACATAGCAGGTTCCCGAGATAACGCTGTGGGGATGAATGTGGCCTGTGTGGACACCGCCAGGCTTGAGGATATTGATCCAGAGCGAGTTGCAGGCAAGCTTCCGGCGACCAAGGTCGAAGTGCAAAGCCCTGGCGAACGCATCGACGTGCGGCTGCAGGGCGTCCAGCAGATCCTGGAAGGCCGGGATGCGGGCGGGCAGGTCGTTCAGGGATGCGTATGAGGTGTACCCCTGGTAGTGATTGTCCCGGCTCCATGAAATGCCAGCCTCATCGTCGCGCGAGACAGAACGGCACGCCGTCTCCAGGTCGCGCATGAGGGTGCCATTGCCGCGCGTCGCCAGGCGCGCCCTGAAGATCTGCGTCGGAAAAAGCTGCTCTGCCGGCATGAACCCGTTCTCCCCCGTGCGGACCTGTGACGGATCCTGTTTTGAGACAACATTCGGTTGGGCAAATCAAGCTTGGGGGCGCTGCCTGGTGGAGATGTTGACCTTGGGGCGTGGTTCATTGTTCACTGGCGCCTGCCACAGGAGCCTTGCTTCATGAACATTCCCCGGCTGAGCCTTGCGCTATCGTGTTTCCTGCTGCTTTCCGGTTGCGCCGTCATCTCGGTTGTCGACACGGCGGTGGGCGTCACGACCACTGTCGTTTCCACTGCCGTCGACGTGACGGCGGGTGCGGTTGAAGCGGTCGCTGGCCGTTCCGACAAGGACGATGATCGCGATGAGGATTGCGACAAGGAAGACAAGGACAAGCAGAAGCCCTCGTCTGACGGGTGCAAGGATGACTGATCTATCGAGCGGTGCCCGGTGATCTGATGGACAAGCCCGAGGTTGCGCTTGTGAGGCGGTATTTCGCCAGCTTCAACGCCGGCGATGCGCAGGGCATGCTTGATTGCCTGGCCGATGATGTCCTGCATGACGTCAATGAAGGCGAGCGGCGACGGGGCAGGGCCCTGTTCGGCACCTTTCTGCAGCACATGGAGCGTTGCTATCGCGAGCAACTCAAGGACATCGTGATCATGTCGGGCGATGCGGCTGGACGGGTGTCTGCCGAGTATGTGGTGCATGGCGTCTACGTCGCTACCGATGAAGGGCTACCCCCGGCCAAGGGCCAGGGTTATGTGCTCCCGGCAGGCAGCTTCTTCGAGGTCTCGGACGGCAAGATCAGTCGCGTGACGACTTATTATAACCTGCGGAACTGGATCCGGCAGGTCGGTGGATGAGCCTGACCGTCGAGCCGCTCACCGGTGGCGCGCTGCAGGCTCGCCTTGATGATCTGGCGCGGTTGCGCATCGAGGTCTTTCGCGATTACCCTTATCTCTATGATGGCGACCTTGACTATGAGCGACGCTACCTCGCGGCTCTGGCGTCGTCGCGCGATGCCGTGATTGTGGCTGCAGTGGAGAATGGCGATGTGGTCGGTGCAGCGACGGGGGCGCCGCTTGCAGACCAGGCTCCCGAAATCATTGCGCCCTTTCGCCTGCGTGGCGATGACGTGGCGGGCATCTTCTATTTCGGGGAATCCGTGCTGCGTCGTGGCCATCGGGGGCGTGGCACGGGTGTCAGGTTCTTTGCGCTGCGCGAGGCGCAGGCCCGACGGCTCGGCATGACGACAGCCGTGTTCTGCAGTGTCGTGCGGCCACTCACCCATCCCCAGCGCCCGCCTGATTACGTGGCGCTTGATGCGTTCTGGGCCCATCGGGGGTACGCGCCGCTCGAAGGCTATACCTGCGAGATTGCGTGGCGGGAGATCGGCGAAGCCGAGGAGACACCGAAGCGCATGCAGTTCTGGCACCGGAGGCTCGATCCATGACTTTCAGGTTGGCTGCTGCGCAATATCCGATTGACCCCATTGCCTCGTGGGAGGCCTTCGAGGGCAAGTTGCGGGCGTGGTTTGCAGCTGCCGCAGAGCGGGGGGCGCGGCTGCTCGTGTTCCCCGAGTATGGATCGATGGAGCTGGCCCGGATCGCAGGCGAGGATGTCTGGAGCGACCTGCAGCGGTCGATCGACTTCATCGGGGGCGCACGGGCGCGGATTGACGCGCTACATGTCGAGTTGGCCCATCAGCATCGGGTCTATGTCGTGGCAGCAAGCCTGCCGGAGCGGGACCTGACGGATGGGCTTGCACACAATGTCGCGCGGCTGGTGACACCGCGGGGTGAGATTGGCGAACAGCGCAAGATTGTGATGACGCGCTTCGAGCGTGAGGCGTGGGGTATCCACGGCGGGCATGACGTGCGGGTCTTCGACACGACGCTTGGGCTGATGGGGATTGCGACCTGCTATGATGCAGAATTTCCGCTGATCGCGCGGGCGATGTGCGAGGCGGGGGCTGAACTGATCCTCGTGCCCAGCTGCACCGAGGGGGCCTTTGGCTATCACCGGGTGCGCGTAGGGGCGCAGGCGCGCGCGCTCGAGAACCAATGCCATGTGGTGCAGTCGCCTACCGTCGGAACTGCGTTGTGGTCGCCCGCGGTGGACCGGAACCATGGGGCGGCGGGCGTGTATGGCCCACCTGATCTGGGTTTTCCGGCGGATGGCGTGGTTGCTCTCGGGGTGGTGAACGAGCCGCAGTGGCTGTACGCCGACATCAATACCGCGGCCGTGGAACGTGTGCGGCGTGAGGGGGCTGTGCTGAACCATGCCCACTGGAAGGAACAGCCAGGTGCACCGCACCTGGCTGCGAAGGTGGTCAGGCTGAAGCCGGCCTCGGGCTAGCGCAGTTCGAAGGTGACGGTGACGCTGGCCGAAAGCGTGCTTTGCCCTGCCGCGATGGGGACCGAGGCGGCGGCGCTCATTTCGGCCATGCGATAGCTGACGGGCATCATGGGCGTCACGGAGACTTCGGAGATCTGCATCACCGCGCCCACGGAGGCGTCTGCGGCGCCGGCATAGAGTTCGGCCTTGGCGCGTGCGTCGGCGATCGCCTTCTTGCGGGCCTCGTTCGTGGCGGCGGCGGGGTCATTCAGATCGAAGGAAATACCGCTGACCTGGTTGGATCCTGCCTGAACGAGGGCATCGAGCGTCGCGCCCAGTTTCTTCAGTTCCCTGATCCTCGCTGAAACCTGGTTGCTGACCTGGTAGCTGACGATCCTGGGGGCGCTTGTCTGGCCGGGTTGCATGGCGCCATAAACCGGTTGCACGCTGAAGTTCGACGTCTGGATGTCGTCTTCGGCGACGCCGGCGTCCTTCAGGGCCTTGAGGACGGCTTCCATTGCGGTGCTGTTGCGCGCCAGTGCCGCGCGCGCGGTTGGGCCGTCGGTTGTCACACCCGTCGAGATGCTTGCCATGTCCGGCTTCACCTTGACTTCACCCAGGCCCGCGACGGTCACGATGCGGGGCAGGTTTTCCGGCGGGGCCGAGATGCCCTGGCGAGGACCGATCAAGACGGCCGCGGCCACTGCCGCTGCTATCACCATGCCGGAGCCAACGGCTACTTCACGAATGTTCATGATCTATCCCTGATGTGCGGGGTTGCGACTGCACACGACAAGATATCGGATCGGAAGCCGGCAAAACAAAGGCGCAGGCTGCGACAAAGATGGACAGTGGATGAACGCCGGATCACAAGAAAAAGAGGGCTTCGTCGCCAGCGTGCGGTTTGCTATAGCACCGCGGTGCCGGGGTGGGGCCTGTAGCTCAGTTGGTTAGAGCGGGCCGCTCATAACGGTCTGGTCGCAGGTTCAAGTCCTGCCGGGCCCACCAGCGCACCTATTCGCCCTTGTTTTTCAGGCTTTCCCGCGCTGTCTGGATTTCGCGGCGCAGACGCTCCGGATCGGCAACCATCACGACCTTGATGCGACCGGCTCCCGTTCCGTGGACGTGGACAGAGCCATAGCCAAAGATGCGTCCGAGGATGCTCTCGTCGACGTTGACCTCTTCGATCTTGTCGAGGCTGACTTCCTCGGTGGTGACTGCGATCAGCCCCGCCTTGCGGACAAACCTGTCGGAGGTGACCGCGACCTCGAGGGCAATGCCATCGAGGATGCGCAGGAAGCCATACCAGAACGGAACCGCGAGGAGGGCGAGCAGCAGAAGATCCCAGGTGCTGTAGGGGATCGTTACCAGCAGCACCGCACAAAAGGGGCCGGCCAGAAGGGCAGCACCCAGCCAGTAGAGCCAGTGAAAGCCCGTGGAGAAGCGAACGGATTCCTTCGGTCCCAGCGTTCTGGAGACGTAACTCATGGCTTGCGACCCTTCGTCAGAGGCTCATCAGGCCCGCCAGGGCCTTGAGGCGTTCCTCGTCCTTGATTTCGACTTCCTGGGCCGATGGCAGGCCAATGGCCCCTACCGACTTCAGGCGGCTGAAGGCGCGACTGACCGTTTCGAGGGTCAGGCCCAGGAAATCGGCGATGTCGCTGCGCGTCATCGGCAGCTTCAACGTCCTCGACGATGTCTTGGGGCAACCGGAATAGCTCAGTTCATAGAGAAACGCCGCAACGCGTTCCATTGCTGTCCGGCGGCCCAGCGCGAAGGCGTGCTCGTGCGCGGACTCGAGTTGTCGTGCCGTGCCGCGACGGTAGCCCTGGTCAACCGCCGGGTACTTGCGCAGCATGTCTTCCAGCTTGCGGCGTTCGAAGCGGCAGACTTCGGAGTCTGTCAGAGCCTCGACACTGTGATGGTGCACATGGTCGGAGGGGATACCGATGAATTGGCCCACGAACATGAAGCTCAGGATCTGGCGCCGGCCGTCGTCGTTGGCCTTGGAGCTGCGCAGGGTGCCTGATGTCACGACGTAGGCGTGCTTGGCCTCGTCACCGTCCCAGACCAGCGTGTCGCCGGCCTTCAGCTTTATCCGGCTGGAACTGTTGGCCACTGTTCGAATGTCGTCGTCGGGCATGCTGCCGCAGATGTCGCTCTTGCGGGCCGGGCAGGTCATGCATGCCAGCGTTTCGAGAATGGGGTGAGACACAGGCAGGCTTCGCGGAAGCATCAGTGCTGTTGCCTTGTCGGACATTTGAAAGCCCCCTTGCGGCCTCCTGCCGCCGCCTTGGATCAATGGAACTCCCTTGCGCTTAAGTGCATGTGTTTGTTGCGCGCCGCAAGGGTTTTCGTCGGGAATGTCACTGCTTGCCGGGGGGGATTTCCTCGGCTAGAAGGCCTCTGCATTTACTTCATTTCTTCCGGATTTCATTGAAGGGCGCGCGGGTTACATGGCCTCCTACCAATACGTTTATGTCATGAAGAAGCTGGGCAAGACCTATCCCGGCGGCAAACAGGTTCTGAAGGATGTCTGGCTGTCCTTCTACCCCGGGGCCAAGATCGGCGTCATCGGCCTGAACGGCGCCGGCAAGTCGACGCTGCTGAAGATCATGGCGGGCCTTGAAACGGAATTCACCGGCGAGGCGTGGGCCGCCGACGGCGCGAGGGTCGGCTATCTGCCTCAGGAACCCGAGCTTGATCCGTCAAAGGATGTTCTGGGCAACGTGATGGTCGCCGTCCAGCAGAAGAAGGCGCTGGTAGACCGCTACAACGAGATCGCGGCCAACTATTCCGATGAAACCGCCGATGAAATGGCCAAGCTGCAGGACCAGATCGATGCCCAGGGATTGTGGGACCTCGACAGCCAGATCGAGCAGGCGCTCGATGCGCTGAGGTGTCCGGCATCCGACGCCGATGTGACCAAGCTTTCGGGCGGCGAGAAGCGTCGCGTGGCTTTGTGCCGGCTCCTGCTCGAGGCGCCAGACCTGCTTCTGCTTGACGAACCGACCAACCATCTGGATGCCGAGTCGGTTGCCTGGCTCGAACATCACCTGAAGGAATACAAGGGTACCGTCGTTCTGGTTACCCACGACCGGTACTTCCTGGACAACGTGACCGGCTGGATCCTTGAACTGGACCGCGGGCAGGGGATTCCCTACGAGGGCAACTACTCGTCATGGCTGGAGCAGAAGGAAAAGCGGATGGCTGTCGAGGCCAAGGGCGAGGAAGCCCGCCTCAAGACGCTGGCCCGCGAGCGTGAGTGGATTGCATCAAGCCCCAAGGCGCGGCAGGCCAAGTCGAAGGCTCGCGTCAAGGCCTATGAGGATTTGCTGGCGCAGGCTGGCGCGGTTCGCAGCGGGGAGGCGCAGATCGTCATTCCGCCGGGGCCGCGGCTCGGGTCCGTGGTTGTCGAGGCCGAGGGCCTGTCCAAATCCTATGGCGACCGCCTCCTGATCGATGATCTCAGCTTCAAGCTGCCGCCCGGCGGCATTGTGGGGGTGATCGGTCCGAACGGTGCCGGCAAGACCACACTGTTCCGCATGCTGACGGGGCAGGAGCAACCCGACGGCGGGGCCTTGAAACTGGGTGACACGGTGGTCATGGGCTATGTCGACCAGTCGCGCGATGCACTCGACTCCAAGAAGACCGTCTGGGAGGAGATCTCCGGGGGGCTCGATATCCTCGAGCTCGGCAAGCGGCAAGTACAGAGCCGGGCCTATGTGTCAGCGTTCAATTTCAAGGGGCTCGACCAGCAGAAGAAGGTCGGGCAGCTGTCCGGCGGTGAGCGCAACCGCGTGCATCTGGCGAAGATGCTCAAGTCGCACTGCAATCTTCTGTTGCTCGACGAGCCGACCAACGACCTTGACGTTGAGACCTTGCGGGCGCTCGAGGATGCTTTGACCGAGTTCGCCGGCTGCGTGATGGTCATCAGCCACGATCGATGGTTCCTGGACCGCATCGCGACCCACATGCTTGCCTTCGAGGGTGATAGCCACGTGGAGTGGTTCGAGGGGAACTACCAGGACTACGAAGCGGATCGCAAGCGACGCTTCGGTGATGATGCGATGGTTCCCCATCGCATCAAGTACAAGAAGCTCGTGCGCTGATCGCAAAAGAAAACGGCTCTGGCGGTAGCGCCAGAGCCGTCGTTTCAGTGGGCCCGATGATTTCGTGGCCGTCTATTTGTCGCCGGCGAGGATCCGCTGGGTGCGCGCCTTCAGGTCGGCCGTGAGGGCCGGGACGCTGCCACGGTTCTGCTCGAGGAATGACTTGAACTGCTCCTGCTGGGATATGCCGAGCCAGGCGCCTTCGACCGAGATATCGTAGAACTTGTAGGCGCCACTGCCTCCCGACATGCGGAAGTCGATGCGCATGGCCTCACCGCCGGATCCGTCTTGAACGACGGTCTTGACGATGTAGTCGCCGGGCTTGTTGTCGATGGAGCCGACAACCTTCAGGCTTTCGCCCTTGTATTTGTCCAGCTGGGTTTCATAGATCGCTACCGCGTAGTCCTTGAAGGCTTCCACGAAGGTGTCGACGTCTGCAGGGGCGGATGTGCGCGCATAGTTGCCCAGCGTGAAGCGGGCGGTCTTGCGCACATCTGCGTACTGCGTGATGAAGTCACGGAACTTGGCCTTGCGCCCCGGATCCGACGTGTTGCGAAGGATCTGGACGCCCTGGTCGATCAGGCGTTGCGTGAAGGCCTCGGCGTCAGGGCCTGCGACCGTGGCCGCTGCCGTGAAGACCGAAAACAACATGACGGCAACCAGCAAGATCCCCCCGCGGGCCAAACCAAAGGATGCGCTCATCTTTCACCTTACCCCCCGCGCGAGAATGCAGCGCGGTGCTTGAATTGCCCGGACGGGCGACGGCTATTTGGCGGGAGGATTCTGGCTATTTGGTGACGTCGAAGAGGAGCCGTCGCCAAAGTCAAAATCAGGCAAGTCCTTTGACGGAGCGCCATTGCGAATAGCATCTGCCCGCGACTGACGGTAAAGGCTACGGATTGACGCGTAATAGTCAACGGAGGAACGTTCGATTTCGTCGAGCGTATCGATGTTGCGGGCGCGTAAATCGATCACATTCAGTGCAGTTCGTGCGATCGGCGCGTATTCCAGCTCCTCGTCACCCCAGTTCACGTAGGTCAGCGGGTCCAGGCCGCGGTCCACCACGAAGCCGGTCAGGTCACGGGCGTTCGTCGGTCCCATGACGAGGAAATACAGATAAGGGCCTTCTCCGAGACCCCAGGTGCCAAGCGTCTGGCCAAAGTCCTCGTCGTGGTAGGGCAGGTCGAACTCGCTGGCTACGTCGAACAGGCCGCCGAGGCCGATGGTGGAGTTGATGCCGAAGCGGGCGAGGGTCACGCCTGCGCGATCCGTTTCGCCCTGCAGGACGTCATTGGCGAAGATCACGGGGGCGTTGAGATTGTTCATGAAGTTGCGGACGCCATCCTGCGCGAAGCCGGGCAGTACCTCGCGGTAAACCACGGAAACTGGCCGCAGCAGGACCTTGTCGAGCACCTGGTTCACGCCGAACATGACGCGGTTGCCGCCTTCCAAGGGGTCGTTGGTGTCACTGGCCTGAATATCTTCGGTCGTCACGACCGGTGCCGGGGCTGCAGGAGGGCTGGGCTCGCTGGCAAACGCCGCAGATGCGGACAGAACGAGGGCGCTCGCCAAGAGTGCCGACTTGAATTTATTGATTGCGCTCATTGCGCTGCTACCCCTGCTTTATTTCCGACTGCCACCAGCCTCCCGTCCTCGACGGAGGGCGAGTGCCATTGACCCCATGGGCTCTGGTGGCAGGAAACCATCAACGATTTCCCATACCTAGAGCCATTCAGTTTATACGCGATCTGAGAATGACCGCATAAGGTTACCATCGTCTTGATCCGTGAATATTTTCCGGTGTGACCCGTTTGCCGCGCAGTGTGTCCGCCGCACAACCAGAAGTTTAAGTGGCTCTCCATATAAAGATATGTTTATATGTTTCGAGAACCACCATGACCGATCTCGAAACGCTTCTTAATGGACTGAAGGCTGCTGCCGAGGTTTCCCGGCTGCGGTTGCTGGCGCTTTTTACCAAAGCCGAGCTTACGGTTACCGAAGTCACGCAGATCATGCGCCAGAGCCAGCCGCGGGTCAGCCGCCACCTCAAGCTGCTTTGCGACGCCGGCTTGATCGAGCGCGCGAAGGAGGGGGCTTGGGTCTTCTATCGCCTCGCAGAGGGTGGGCCGGGGCGGGAACTCGCGCAGAAGCTGAGCGAAATTTTTCCTCGCAGTGATGCAATCCTGCGTCGGGACCTCGAGAAGCTCGAGGAGGTGCGCCGGCAGCGCCACGAGGAGGCGCAATCCTATTTCGCCGCCAACGCAGCCGAGTGGGATCGCATCCGCGCCCTGCATATCGAAGAGGAGCAGGTCGAGCGCGTCGTCATGGATTTCGTCGGCCCGGCTTCGATCGACAGCTATCTGGATCTGGGGACAGGAACAGGGCGAATGCTCGAGCTTGTTGCCCCGCAGGCCGCACGCGCCATCGGTGTCGACGTCAACAACGAGATGCTCGGCATCGCGCGGGCCCGCATCGAGCAGGCGGGGCTGATGCATGCGCAGGTCCGTCGTGCGGACCTGTTCCAGTTGCCGTTTGCCGATCACAGCTTCAGCCTGATCACGCTGCATCAGGTCCTTCACTATCTGGAGGATCCCTCTGCGGCCGTCGCCGAGGCTGCGCGTGTGCTGCAACCCGGCGGCAAGGTGGTGATTGTCGATTTTGCACCGCATGATCTCGAGTTCCTGCGGGATGAACACCAGCATCGTCGCCTGGGTTTTGCCGAGCGGGAAGTTGCCCAGTGGTGCCGGGCTGCCGGCCTGACATTGGGGCCAACGCGTACCCTTCCGCCCGACAATGCAAACGGACTGACCGTCGTCGTCTGGCTTGCCGTCCTTCCTGCCTTGCCCCAACGCCGTCACAAACCCGCGGAGGCCGCCTGATGGCGCTTGCTGTTTCGTTTGAATTCTTCCCGCCGCGCACCGAGGCCATGGAGGCGCAGCTGTGGCGCTCGATCGAGCGCCTCGCGCCGCTCAATCCGGCCTTTGTCTCGGTGACCTATGGCGCCGGCGGCTCGACCCGCGAACGCACCCATTCCACGATCAGGCGCATGCTGGCCGAGACCAGGCTTCGGCCGGCTGCGCACCTGACATGCGTGGGATCCACGCGGGATGAGCTTGATGCGATCGTGCGCGGCTATCTGGCGTCCGGCGTGCGCCATATCGTGGCCCTTCGCGGCGACATGCCTGAGCCGGGGCCTTATGCGCAGGTGCCGGGCGGCTATTCCTCGACGCCAGACATGATCCGGGGGATCCGGGAGATCGGCCCCTTCGAGATCAGCGTCTCCGCCTATCCCGAGAAGCATCCGGAATCGCCGTCGATCGAGCACGACTATGCCTTGCTCAAGGCGAAGATCGACGCCGGCGCCACACGCGCGATCACGCAGTTCGTCTATGACACCGATGCGGTGCTGCGGTTTGCCGACCGGGCCTATCGCGAAGGCATCAGGGTCCCGATCGTGCCGGGCATCATGCCGCCGACGAACTTCAAGGGGGTCGTTCGCATGGCCGAGCGCTCCGGCGCGACCGTCCCACTCTGGCTCGTGAAAAAATTCGAGGGGCTCGATGACGACCTCGAAACCCGCAAGCTTATCGCGGCAACGGTCGTGGCGGAGCAGGTTGAAAAGCTCCGACGCCACGGCTTCGATGCCTTCCATTTCTATACTTTGAACCAGGCGGACCTGACCTACGCCATCTGCCATCTTCTTGGCGTGAGGCCCCAGGCTCCGGTGCAGGCGACATGAACACAGAAACACGTTTGAAGCGTCTTGAGCTCCTTACCCGCGCCACGCGCGAGCGCATCCTCATGCTTGATGGCGCCAAGGGCGCGATGATCCAGACCTACGGATTGTCGGAGGAGGATTATCGCGGCACGCGCCTTGCGAATTCGACTCATGACCTCAAGGGCAACCATGACCTGCTCGCCATCACGCGACCGCAGGTGCTGACGGACATCCACGACGCGTTCCTTGATGCCGGTTCGGATATCATCCAGACCAACACCTTCAATGCGCAGGTCATCAGCCAGGCCGACTATGGCTGCGAGCACCTGAGCCGCGAGATCAACGTGGCCGCCGCGCGCGTGGCGCGCGAGAGCGCTGACCGGTTCTCGACTGCTGACCGTCCGCGCTGGGTCGTGGGGTCGGTCGGGCCGACGAACAAGACCGCATCACTTTCGCCTGACGTGAATGACCCGGGCTTCCGCGCGATCACTTTCGACGAGCTGGTTGCGGCCTATCGCGACCAGATTGCCGGCCTTCTCGAGGGCGGTGTCGATGCGCTGATCATCGAGACCATCTTCGATACGCTCAATGCCAAGGCTGCCGGTTACGCCGCAGAGTCGGTTTTTGACGATGTTGGCTATCGGTTGCCGCTTTGGTTCTCGGGCACCATCACCGACAAGTCAGGTCGAACGCTGACCGGGCAGACGACAGAAGCGTTCTGGTATTCGCTTCGCCATACGAAGCCGTTTGCCGTTGGCCTGAACTGCGCGCTGGGTGCGGCCGATCTCCGACAGTACGTCGCTGACCTGTCCCGGGTGGCCGATACGCTCGTTTCCACGCATCCCAATGCCGGCTTGCCGAATGCTTTTGGCGGCTACGACGATACGCCGGAATACATGGCTGGCGTGCTGTCGGAATTTGCCGAAGCGGGGCTCATCAATATCGTTGGTGGCTGCTGCGGGGTGTCGCCTGCCCATATACGAGCCATTGCCGCGGCGGTGCGGCCGCACAAGCCGCGCCAGGTGCCCACTTTGCCGCGCTACATGCGCCTGTCCGGGCTTGAGCCCTTCACGATCACGCCCGAGACGAACTTCGTGAATGTCGGCGAGCGCACGAATGTCACCGGTTCGGCCAAGTTCCGCAAGCTGATCACCGAGGGCAAGTATGACGAGGCGCTCGAGATCGCGCAGAACCAGGTCGAGAACGGTGCGCAGGTCATTGACATCAACATGGATGAGGGCCTGCTCGACAGCGAGAAGGCGATGGTCCGCTTCCTCAACCTGATCGCCGCCGAACCCGATATTGCCCGCGTCCCGGTCATGATCGATTCCTCCAAATGGTCGGTGATCGAGGCCGGCCTGAAATGCGTGCAGGGCAAGCCGATCGTCAATTCGATCAGCCTGAAGGAGGGCGAGGCGCCCTTCATCGAGCAGGCCCGCAAGTGCCGGCGCTTTGGCGCAGCCGTCGTGGTCATGGCCTTCGACGAGAAGGGGCAGGCTGACACGGCCGGACGGAAGTTCGAGATCTGCAAGCGCTCCTATGACATCCTCGTGAATGAGGTCGGTTTCCCGCCTGAAGACATCATCTTCGACCCGAACATCTTCGCGGTTGCCACGGGCATCGAAGAGCATGACGACTACGGCAACTCGTTCATCGAGGCTGCCGGCCGGATCCGCCGTGAACTGCCGCATGTCCATGTGTCGGGCGGCGTGTCGAATATCTCGTTCTCGTTCCGCGGCAACGAACCCGTGCGCGAGGCCATGCATTCGGCTTTCCTCTATCATGCCATCAAGTCGGGCATGAGCATGGGCATCGTGAATGCCGGGCAGTTGGCCGTCTACGAGGACATTCCCGGCGAATTGCGGGATGGCGTGGAGGACGTGCTGCTCAATCGGCGACCTGACGCGACCGAGCGGCTGCTCGACATTGCGGGTCGCTTCAAGGGTGGCAACCAGCAGAAGGCCGAGACGAACCTCGCCTGGCGCGAGGCGGCCGTCGAGGATCGGCTGAAGCATGCGCTGGTGCACGGCATTGACGAGTTCGTCGTGGCCGACACCGAGGAAGCGCGGACGAAAGCCGTGCGCACGCTTGACGTAATCGAAGGCCCGCTGATGGCGGGCATGAATGTGGTTGGTGACCTGTTTGGCGCCGGGAAGATGTTCCTGCCGCAGGTCGTGAAGTCGGCACGCGTGATGAAGAAGGCGGTCGGCTACCTCATTCCGTTCATGGACGCGGAGAAGGACGCAAGCGGCGTCGCGCGCGAAGCCAAGGGCAAGATCGTTATGGCGACGGTCAAGGGCGACGTTCACGACATTGGCAAGAACATCGTGGGTGTCGTGCTCCAGTGCAACAACTACGATGTCGTGGACCTGGGCGTGATGGTTCCGGCGGCGAAGATCATCGAGGCGGCGAAGGCCGAGAAGGCCGACATCATCGGCCTGTCCGGGCTCATCACGCCGTCGCTCGACGAGATGTGCAACGTGGCGGCCGAGATGGAGCGCGCTGGCTTCGACATTCCGCTGCTGATCGGTGGCGCGACAACGTCGAAGGTGCACACGGCCGTCAAGATCGAGCCGAACTACAAGAAGGGGGCCACGGTCTATGTGGCTGATGCCAGCCGGGCGGTTGGTGTTGCCTCCAGCCTGTTGTCCAAGGAACAGCGCGTGGATTTCGTCTCAGCCACGCGCGCTGAATACTCGAAAATCGCGTCGTCCTATTCGCGCGGCAAGTCTGCTGACCGGCGCGTGAGCCTGTCGGACGCTCGATCGAACCGCTTCAAGGCAGATTGGACGTCGTACACGCCGCCCGTGCCGCGCTTCCTAGGCGTCCGTGCCTTCGACAAGATCGACCTGCGCGCCGTGTCGCAATACATCGACTGGACGCCGTTCTTCCGCACGTGGGAGCTTTTCGGTTCCTATCCGATGATCTTCGAGGATGACAAGGTTGGGGCGAGTGCAAAGGCCTTGTATGCCGACGCCCAGAAGATGATGAAAAAGCTCATTGACGGGCAATGGCTCACGGCACGTGCGGTTGTCGGTTTCTGGCCAGCCAACAGTGTCGGGCATGATGACATCGAAACCTATACGGATGCGTCACGCGTGCAGGTGGCCGAAACGTTCCATACGCTGCGCCAGCAGATGAAGCGTGACGACGGGCGACCGAACCTGGCGCTGGCGGATTTCATCGCGCCGAAGGACAGCGGCGTGGCGGACTATATTGGTGGATTCGCGGTGACCACCGGTCATGGCGAAGCCGAGCGAAGCCAGGTCTTCAAGGCATCCCAGGATGACTATGACGGCATCCTGTTCAAGGCGCTGGCCGACCGGCTGGCCGAGGCGCTGGCTGAGTACACGCATGAGCGCGTACGCCGCGAACTCTGGGGCTATGCGCGTGACGAGAAGCTCTCGAACGAGGACCTGATTGCCGAGAAGTATCGCGGCATCAGGCCGGCGCCAGGCTATCCGGCGCAACCCGACCATACGGAGAAGGGAGCGCTGTTCCGCGTGCTCGATGCGGGCAAGAACGCGGGCATGGAGCTGACGGAGAGCTTTGCCATGATGCCGGGATCATCCGTGAGCGGCTTCTATTTCAGCCATCCCGATGCCGCGTATTTCGGTGTGGGTCGCATTGACCGAGACCAGGTCGAGGACTATGCGCGGCGCAAGGGCATGAGTGTGGGCGAGGCTGAACGCTGGCTTGCACCCATTCTTGCTTACGTGCCGGGCGCGGCTGAGGCGGCCTGAGCCTATTCATCGACATCATCAGGCAGGGAGAGCTTGAGTTGGCACAACAGCAGAAGGCGGTCGTCATCACCGGCGTATCCACGGGCATCGGGTGGGGCGCGGCGAAGGTTTTGACGGGCGCCGGGTTCAAGGTGTTTGGCAGCGTTCGCAAGGATGCCGATGCGAAGCGATTGCAGGCGGAGCTTGGTGCGAATTTCACGCCGCTCATGTTCGATGTCACGGATGAGGCTGCCGTGCGTGCGGCCGTTGGGCAAGTGCGTGCCGGCCTGAACGGGCAGAAGCTGTTTGGCCTCGTCAACAACGCCGGCATCTCGGTCGTGGGGCCGATCCTCTATTTGCCGATCGAGGACTTCAGGACGCAGCTTGAAGTGAACCTGACGGGGCTCGTGATTGCGACGCAGGCCTTTGCGCCGCTGCTTGGCGTTGACGACAGCCTTGCCGGTCCGCCGGGCCGCATCGTCAATATTTCCTCCATTGGCGGGACCAGCGCGACGCCGATGATCACGGCCTACAATACGTCGAAGTTTGGCGTGGAAGGTCTGTCCGAGGGATTGCGGCGCGAGCTCATGCTCTTTGGCATCGATGTTGTCGTGGTGGCGCCCGGTGCTGTCGCCACGGCGATCTGGGAGAAGGGCGAGCAGGTCGATACGACCCGCTATGCCAATACGCCCTATGCGAAGGCGATCGAGAAGGTGAAGCAGTTCGCGAACCGGCAGGCGAGCAAGGGGCTTCCGCCCGAGCGGCTCGGTGAGCTGATCAAGCTGGCGCTGACCACTTCGAACCCGAAAACACGCTATGTGCTGACGCCGGAGCCCGTGCTGCACTGGCTGCTGAACAACCTGCCGAAGCGGCGGGTGGACCGGATGATTGCCGGACAACTGGGATTGCTGCCGGACAAGAAGTGAGCGTCCGGCTGCTCGCAAAAAGGAAAGGGCCGGAACATGCAGTTCCGGCCCCTTGCCAAATTTCCTGTCTTCCTGCGCCCGGCTAGATGACGCCGATTACGATCGCGCCCAGGAACGCAAACACTACCCCCGTTGTGATCATGCTGAGCTGTTCTCTCACGAGCGCCTCCTGCGTTAAGGGTGCCGCAATTATGCCGCAATTTGTCGCAGCGCCAAGGCGAAATCGATACGGCGATGCAACAATTCTCGGCGTGCATCGCGGTAACCTGTTGATGTCGCTGTTTATTTTCGCCTTGTTAAGGTTACTTAAGGTGCCGCGCGCAGGTTGACGTCGTGCTGCGTGGCGGCGTCTTCAGAAGTGAAGCTTGAGGGGCAGGCGGCGCTCCCGGGCCAGGCGACACATGCGGTAAAAGACCGAGAAGCCGAAGCGCGCCTGTGTGTCGAAGTCGCTGCCTTCCTTCAATTCGATATCGTTCCAGCCGAGGATCTGGTCTGGCGATGCATTCCAGTTTCCTTCGTTCAAGGTCAGAAGTGTTGACCAGAGCAACTCTATCGAGCCTGCGCGGATCGGCTGGCCGGCGGGATCCTTCATGCCGATGCCGAACTGGAAGGTGCAGGGCATCCAGAGGCTGCAGTTCATCAGTTCCCAGACGGGGTTGCGGTTCTTGTCCTGGCGCAGGAGTTCCATTGCCGGATCCTTGCCCCAGTCCTTGCTGAAAGAAGGCGGGCGGGGCGTGTATCCTGTCACCGAATAGGCTGCCAGCAACATGGCGCCGCCAAACCCGTCAAAGCCGAGGTTCGCGACTTCCCAGTCCTCCTGCATGCCCTCGCGCCATGTCAGCGGTTCCGGCAAGTGGTCCTTGAGCTTCAGGGAGGCTTCGTCGAGCCAGCCGGCAATTATGCCCTGCAATTCGACCGGGTCGTTCACGCGTCCGGGGTTGCTCGGCCCGGAGAAGGGCGAGGGATGGCCGCTGCGCGTATGGCCGTTCTGCCACTGCTCCGAGTAGTAGCGTGTCAGCGTGCCGAGATAGAGTTCGATCAACATCACTAGCCCTGTGAAACGGTCTTGCGGCCGAAACCGCCGCCGCCAGGCGTCTCGATCATGAAGGCGTCTCCCGGCGAGACGCGGACCATAGCGCATCCCCCGAGTACTTCAACCTGTCCATTGGCGCGCCGGACATGGTTGACGCCGGGGCTTCCTGGTTCGCCCCCTGCAAGCCCGAAAGGCAATGTCCGTCGCCGCGTCGAGAGGATGCCTGCGTCCATGGCCTGTCTGAATTCGACCTCGCGGATGACGCCGTCACCTCCATCGTGCAACCCCTTGCCGCCCGATCCCTTGCGTATTGCGAAGCGCTTGAGAATGACGGGATAGCGCAACTCGAGCACTTCCGGATCGGTCAGCCGGGAGTTGGTCATGTGGGTGTGGATGGCGCTGGCTCCTGCAAAGCCGGGGCCCGCGCCGGCACCGCCGCAAATCGTCTCGTAGTACTGGTGATCGGCGTTGCCGAAGGTGAAGTTGTTCATGGTTCCCTGAGAGGCGGCGAGAACCCCGAGTGCGCCAAACAGCGTGTCGGTGATCGCCTGGCTTGTCTCCACGTTTCCTGCAACGACAGCTGCCGGATAGCGCGGGTTCAGCATCGATCCTTCGGGCGCGATGATCGTGAGCGGACGCATGCAGCCTGCGTTCAACGGGATGTCGGTGTCGATCAGGCAGCGAAACACATACAGCACGGCCGCGTTGGTAACGGCCCGTGGTGCGTTGAAGTTGTTTTCGCGCTGGGGGCTGGTGCCGGAAAAGTCGACGATGGCGCTGCGCCGGCTGCGATCGATCGTGACGCTGACGCGGATCGTTGCCCCGTCATCCATCTCGTGCGTGAAGCTGCCGTCGCTCAGGGTCAGGATGGCGCGACGTACCTGCTCTTCGGCATTGTCCTGGACAAAACCCATGTAGGCCCTGACGGCCTCATGTCCTTTTTCGAGGCAAAGCCGCCGGAGTTCCTGTGCGCCTGTCATGCAGGCCGCCAGCTGGGCCTTGAGGTCTGCAATGTTCTGCGCGGGATTGCGCGCGGGCAAGCGTGAGGCGGTGAGCATGCTGCGGACGTGCTCTTCGTCAAAGTGCCCGCCTGACATGATGCGTTCACCGCTGAACAGGATGCCTTCCTCCTCGACGCTGGTCGAATTCGGCGGCATGGATCCCGGCGTGATCCCGCCGATGTCGGCGTGATGACCGCGTGCGGCAACAAAAAATGCGGGAACCGATTGTCCATCCAGGACAACGGGCATGACCACCGTGATGTCGGGCAGGTGCGTGCCGCCGGCGTAAGGCGCGTTGACGGCAAAGGCATCACCGGCGGCGATGGCCGTTCCATGGCGCTCGAGAATGGCGCGCACGCTTTCGCCCATCGATCCGAGATGGACCGGCATGTGCGGTGCATTGGCAACGAGGTTCCCCTCCGGATCGAACAGGGCGCAAGAGAAATCCAGCCGTTCCTTGATGTTCACCGACGACGCCGTCTTCTCGAGTGTGGTTCCCATCTGCTCGGCGATGGACATGAAGAGGGCGTTGTAGATCTCGAGCTTCACGGGATCGGCAGCGGCGGTGTCATCTCGTGCGTGGTGGCGGGCATCGGTCGCCGTGAGAACGAGATTGCCGTCGGCTCGATATTCGACGTCCCAGCCGGGATCGATGACGATGGTCGAGTTTGGCTCCATGACCAGGGCTGGGCCCTTTATCCTGTCACCGGGTCTGAGGCTGTCACGGTCGTAGAGCGGTGCCGGATGGCGGGTTCCCTTCACGAACAGGCTCACTGTTTCGCTGTGCTGCGGCCCACCCGATGATCGATCCGCGGACGGCGGCTCCAACGGGGGTGGCGTGGAGGAGCCCCGGGCTTCCACGGCGATGGCTTCCACGATCAATGTGCGGGCGGCATCCCAGAAGCCGAACCTTGCCTCGTGCGCGGCCTGGAAACGCTCGCGCATCTGGTCGTGCGAGCCATAGGGGATCGCCAGGGTCGTGTCGGTGCCCATATAACGGATATGTGGGGTGGTGGAGACAGCCACCCGATCGAAGCGACCCTGGTTCGTCACTTCCTGGCGGCAAGCTTCGGCCATCGCTTCGATGTCGGCTGCCAATGCTTCGCCCATCGACGGCGCGAGGGGGGCCTCGACAGCCTTCTCGCGTCGCGCTTCCACCTGGGCGAGGCCCATGCCAAAGGCAGAGAGAATGCCGGCGAAGGGGTGGATCATGATCGTCTTCATGTCCAGTGCGCCTGCGACACGGCATGCCAATTGCGCGCCAGCGCCGCCGAAGCACTGCAAGGTGTAGAGGCTGGCGTCGGCACCCTCGGCGATCGAGATCTTCTTGATGGCCTCGGCCATGTTGGCGACGGCGATCTCGAGAAAGCCGTCGGCTGCTTCTTCCGGTGACTTTCCCAGTTCGCGGGCGAGGCGCTCAAATCGCTCGCTGACGACTTCGGCATCCAGCGGAAGGTTCGCCTGTGGGCCGAAGACGTGGGGGAAGTGACGCGGCTGGATCCGGCCAACCATGATGTTGGCGTCCGTCACTGTGAGGGGGCCTCCCCGGCGATAGCTTGCGGGCCCCGGGTTGGCGCCCGCGCTCTCGGGGCCAACACGCAGGCGTGCGGCTTCGCTGAACAGGATGGAGCCGCCGCCTGCAGCGACCGTGTGCACGGCAAGCATCGGTGCGCGGATCCGCATGCCGCAGATTTCAGTCTCGAAGGTCCTGTTGTAGGCGCCGTCAAAACGCGACACGTCGGTTGACGTTCCTCCCATGTCGAACCCGATGACGCGCTCGAATCCCGCCTGTCGGGCGGTCTCGGCCATGCCGATCACGCCTCCGGCAGGCCCGGAGAGCAGGGCGTCCTTGCCGGAGAAATGGGCGGATGTGGCGACAGAGCCGGACGAGCGCATGAAACGCAGCCTCTCGCGGGTGATGGTGTCACCGAGGGGGCCTGACACCTGGTTCACATATTTTGCGAGAACCGGTGACAGATAGGCGTCGGCAAGCGTGGTTTGACCCCGGCTGACGAATTTCAAAAGCGGACTTATCTCGTGGCTTGCCGAGACCTGCCTGAAGCCGATGGCTCGCGCCAGGGCTGCGAGTTCCTTCTCGTGTGCGGGATGGCGCCAGGCGTGCATGAGGACGATGGCGCAGGACGTGAAGCCGGCCTCGAGGGCCTGGTGCAGCGCGGCTTCGGCGGCGTGGATGTCGAGCGGCGTTAGGACTTTGCCTTCGGTATCCATCCGTCCGTCCACCTCGATCACGTGGTCGTACAAGGGGGCGGGCCGCACGATGCGCCTGACGAACAGCCTTGGCCTGTGCTGGTAGCCAATCTCCAGCTGGTCTGCGAGGCCTCGGTTCGTGACCAGAACGGTCCGTGCGCCCTTGCGCTCGAGCAGGGCATTGGTGGCGACGGTGGTGCCCATGTGGATCGAGGCAATATGCGCGGGAACCAAAGGATCGCCTTGCCCGATGCCCATGACCCGCCGTATTCCTTCGATCGCAGCGTCGGCATAGTGTTCAGGGTTTTCCGAAAGCAGCTTCTGGGTGAGCGGCTTGCGGTCCGGACCAATGGCGACGATGTCGGTGAATGTGCCGCCGCGGTCAATCCAGATGTGCCAGCCTTGTGTGTCGGTCATCGCGTTGTCCAGGTCGCTTCGCTGGTTGGGTCAGGTCAGGACGGAGCATATATGTCGATCTGGGGCAAGATTGCCGGGGCTGCGGCGGGGCTGATCCTCACGGGCGGGCCGCTCGGGGCGCTGCTGGGGGCGATCGCCGGCCATATCCTTGTGGGCCGCAGCGGATCCAGGGCCAAGAAGGCCAACGACAGCGAGCGTGTCGAGGTGGGGCGGGGTGATGCCGATAGCGGCCGTCAGCGCGACGAGATTGCATTCACGATTGGCGTGATCGCTCTTGCGGCCAAGCTTGCCAAGGCCGATGGCACGGTGTCGCGCGATGAAGTCGACGTGTTCAAGCGCGTGTTTCCTGTCCCGCGCGAAGAGGAAGCCAATGTCGGGCAATTGTTCAACCTGGCCAAGACGGATGTCGCCGGGTTCGATGACTATGCGCGCCAGCTGGCGTCGCTGTTCCGGGGGCGACCGGCGGTCCTCGAAGACCTGCTGGACAGTCTTTTCCTGATTGCCAAGGCGGATGACAACCTGCATCCAGGGGAACTCGAGTTCCTCAAGCACGTGGCCGACATCTTCGGTTTCTCGCGCACGCAGTTCGAGCGCATCCGTGCGTCGCATTTCGGGCCCGATCGCGAGGATCCCCATGTCATCCTGGGGGTGACCCGCGCGGCGAGCGATGCGGAGGTCAAGCGGGCCTATCACCTCCTGATGAAGGAGAACCATCCTGACAGCCTGATCGCGCGCGGTGTGCCGGCGGAATTCGTGCGGCTTGCGACGGAAAAGGTTGCTGCGATCAATGGCGCCTACGAGATCATCAAGAAAGAGCGGGGGCTTGGCTGATGGCGCCGGAAGAGATCGAGTCGCCGGCGGCGCAGAGCCTCGGCAAGAAGGTGATCGCGACGGATCCGGCGCGCGGCTACATCAAGGCGTCCTATTATGCGGGCGAGAATTTCGTCAATCGCGGCGGGCGGATCTTTGGCGGTTATCTTTGCGCCATGCTGGATTCCCTGTGCGGGCATGCCACGCGGTTGACCCATGAGGGGCCTGACACGCCACAGGTGACGCTGGAGCTCAAGACGTCGTTCATCGGGCGGGCGGATGTCGGCACCTATGTTGGCGAGGGGTGGGTTCGGCACCGGGGCAAGTCCATCGCGTTTGCGGAAGCGGAGCTGCGAAACGAAGCCGGCGATATCGTCGCGCGCGCCAGTGCGACACTGAAGGTGGGGCGTTGATGGTGCGGATCGTTTCCCGTCCGTCGCCGAACTTCAACGAGCGCGTTGGTGATGGTGTGCCCGATATCCTGCTGATGCACTACACCGGCATGCAGACGGGCGAGGCTGCCATGGCGCGCCTGACGGACCCTGCCGCGCGGGTGAGCGCGCACTACACTGTCGAGGAGGACGGCACGGTCCATGCGCATGTCGCTGAAGAGATGCGGGCCTGGCATGCGGGGGTGTCGAGCTGGCGGGGGCATGCTGACATCAATTCGCGCGCCATCGGCATCGAGATCGTCAATCCCGGGCACGAGTTCGGCTATCGCGTGTTCCCGGAGGCGCAGATCGAGGCTGTGATCGCGCTCAGCCAGGGCATTCTCTCGCGTCATCGCATTGCGGCGCGCAATGTGATCGGGCACTCGGATGTGGCGCCTGCGCGCAAGGAGGATCCGGGGGAATTGTTTCCCTGGGCACGGCTGGCGCGCGAGGGTGTCGGGCTCTGGCCCGCAACGGGCTCGTTTTCCGGGCCTGGCCTGTTGCCGGGATCGTCGGGGGCTGCGGTGTCGGCGCTACAGCGTGATCTTGCCCGCTTCGGCTATGGCGTTGACGTGTCGGGCTTGTTCGATGAGGCTACGCGTCTGGTGGTGGTTGCCTTCCAGCGGCACTTCCGGCCTCGTCTCCTGGACGGCGTTGCCGATGGCGAGACGCGGGCTGTGCTTGCTGCGCTGATCGAAAGCCTTGACGCGCGGTCCTGACCTGACATCTATGGACGTGAGCCAGAAGGCTGGGTGATCGCTGGCGTGGCAACACGCTGGAGGAAAGTCCGGGCTCCACGGAAGCATGGCGCCGGGTAACGCCCGGCGGGGGCGACCCCAGGGATAGCGCCACAGAAATCAAACCGCCGTGCATGCACGGTAAGGGTGAAACGGTGCGGTAAGAGCGCACCGCGGCCTTGGCAACAAGGACGGCACGGCAAGCCCCGCCAGGAGCAACGCCAAATAGGGATGGCACATGGGCTGTTTCCGGCTCGTCATCCGGGTCGGCGGCGCGAGGCGTCCGGTAACGGGCGTCCCAGAGGAATGGTCATCCATCTCCCGCGAGGGAGGGGACAGAACCCGGCTTACAGGCCCTCTGGCTCATTTCATTCTTTGTTCGATTGTCGCTACCAGATGTCGGGGGTCCGGTTTGACTTGCCGCGACGTTTGGTAATCCGTTCCGTCTCCATTCTATTTCGGATCGTTTCGTCCATTATTCCGATCATGGCGGTTTTCCGTGGCTTGAATGCGCTGTAAACCCTTGAAATTCCACGTCAAGGCGTTGACGCCCATGGTTGCCCATGATATCCCATATCTTGCGTGTGGGGGCTCTTGGGGCCTGCACTTGGGTTTGATGGCGGCCTTCTTCCGGGTCGCGCGGTGGTTTTGGGGTCTGGCTTGGTCATGTCTGTCCGTTCCGCGCTGATGGCGAGGGGGTCGCGATGAAATTCGCGCGGCCCTTCCTGTCGACGTTCGTGAACAAGGTGGATGCCAAGGGCCGCGTCTCGGTGCCTGCCCGTTTCAGGGACATTCTCGAGGCGCAGGGCGCGCGCATCCTCTATGCCCGCGCTTCGACTTCGGGGCCTGCGGTCGTGGCGGGTGGTCTTGCGTGGATGGAGCAGCTGCATGCCGAAGTCGCGGCACACGACCCCTCAAGCGTCGAGCATGATGACTTCGCCTATGCCTTGCTTGGCGACACGGTGGAGCTTGGGCTGGATGGCGAGGGCCGGGTCGGGTTTCCGGAAGAATTGATGCGGCATGCCGGGCTCGAGAGCGCGGCGGCCTTCGTGGGCATGGGATCCTATTTCGAGATCTGGGAGCCGCAGGCGCTCGAAGCGCGCAAGGCGCAGGCCCGACGCGCAACCGCCGAGCGGCGGGGGCAGCTGCGGCTACCGGCGCGCGAGGGGCTCAAATGAACGAGACCATTCACCTGCCGGTATTGCTGGCCGAAATCGTCGACGGGCTTGCGCCGCGCGACGGGCAGACGATCGTGGAC
Source organism: Alphaproteobacteria bacterium (assembly GCA_040381215.1). Taxonomy (GTDB): domain Bacteria; phylum Pseudomonadota; class Alphaproteobacteria; order Micropepsales; family Micropepsaceae; genus SZUA-430. The sequence continues at coordinate 59,431 of JBEIHO010000008.1, forward strand.
GGTACATTCGGTGGCGGTGGCTATACGCGGGCCATCCTGAGAGCAGCGAACTGCAAGGTCATCGGGCTGGACCGCGATCCGGATGCGATCGCGCGTGGTAAAGAAATCGTTAGGGAATTTCCGGGCAGGCTGACACTCGTCAACGGGACGTTCGGTTCCATGCGGGAATTGCTCACGGGCCAGGGTGTGGAGGCGGTCGACGGGATCGTGCTGGACCTTGGTGTGTCCTCCGACCAGCTCGAGGTCGCCGAGCGCGGCTTTTCAATCCAGCATGATGGCCCGCTGGACATGCGGATGGGCAATACCGGCATCTCGGCGGCAGGCGTCGTGAACAGCTACAGCGAGCAGGCGCTGGCCGGCATCATCTATGTCTATGGCGAGGAGCTCAGGGCCAATGCGGTTGCGCGCGCGATCGTGGCGGCGCGCGGCAAGGGCGAGATCACGCGCACGGGCGAGCTGGCCTCGATCTGCGCGCGGGCGGTGGGGCGGCAGGCCAATGGCCTGCATCCTGCGACGCGCACATTCCAGGCCTTGCGGATCTACGTGAACGACGAACTTGGCGAGCTGGCGCGCGGACTGAACGCGGCCGAGGCGCTGCTCAAACCGGGTGGACGTCTTGTGATCGTCTCGTTCCACTCGCTCGAGGACAGGATGGTCAAGCGCTTCCTGGCAGAGCGCTGTGGTCGCACGTCGCAGGGGTCGCGGCACATGCCGGTTGCCCCGACGGCAACGCTTCCGTCCTTCGAGGCGTGCGCGCGCAAGGCCGTGACGGCGTCGCGCGAGGAGTTGCAGCGCAATGCGCGCTCGCGCTCGGCCAAGCTCCGGTTTGCCACCCGAACGGGACAACCGGCGATCCCCTTTGACGCGGTTCGCGCCGGTGTGCTGCCGGAGGTGCGCGCATGAGGCGGGCGATCGGTTTCCTGGGAACGGTGCTGCTGATGATGCTCATCTTCGGGCTCTACACCGGCGTCTACGAGGTCAAGCAGCAGGAAAAGATGCTGAAGGAGCTTGATCTCAAGATCGCGCAGGAGGCGGAGAACATCCGTGTGCTGAAGGCCGACTGGTCCTATTTCAACCAGTCCGAGCGGCTCGAAGCCCTTGTCAGGCAGCGCCTCAAGCTGATGCCTACGTCGCCGGGCCAGATCGTCATCATGGCCAATCTGCCGGAACGGGGCGATGTGGCTGTGCCTGGCGCCAAGGCTGTGCAGCCGTCGGACTTGCCGTTCCGTGAGTCTGCGGTCGGCATCGAGGATGTGCCTTCGTCCATTCCCTCGAAGGGACCCACGACGCAGGTGGCGCCATGATCCCTGTCGATACCTCCAAGCGACAGAGCGATCCGCGGGGCGCGATCGCAAAGACGCGCCAGCGGCTGTCGCTTGCCATGACCGGTTTTCTTGTAGTGTTCACGTTGCTTGTCGGACGCCTGGTCGAGGTCTCGGTCCTCAGGGAGCCTTCGGTCGCGCGCAGTGCCGCGTCGGTCAACGAGACTTCCTATTACCGGGCTGACATCGTCGACCGGAAGGGCGAGATCCTCGCGACCGACCTGCGGGGGGCTTCCCTGTTTGCCGATGCGCGGGTCATCTGGGATCCGGCCGAGGCGGCGCGTGACCTGGCGCGGGTCATTCCCGGCCTCGATGTCGAAAACATCACCAGGAAGCTCTCGGCCCGCCAGGCATTCGTCTGGATCAAGCGCAACATCTCTCCGGCGCAGCAGCTTGCCGTGCGCCAGCTGGGCTTGCCGGGCTTGCACCTGCGCGAGGAGCCGCGGCGCGTCTATCCCAATGGACGGACGGCATCGCATGTCCTTGGCTATGTGAGCGTCGACAATCACGGGCTTGCCGGGCTTGAACGCGGTATCGAGGACACCGTGATCGAGCGGCGCAACAAGGGCGGGCTGGTCGAGCTGTCGCTTGACCTGCGCGTGCAGCATGCGCTCGAGGATGAGCTTGCCGCGGCCATGGCGCGCCATCAGGCGAAGGCGGCTGCCGGCGTCGTCATGGACGTGAACAATGGCGAGGTGCTTGCCCTCAGTTCAATGCCGGACTTCGATCCGAACGATCCCGGTGCGGTGGCGAAGGATGCCCAATTCAACCGGGCGACGCTTGGCGTCTTCGAGATGGGATCCACTTTCAAGATCTTCACGGCGGCCGCGGCGCTCGACTCCGGCAAGGCGTCAATGACGTCGACCTATGACGTGCGCGTGCCGCTCACGATCGGCAAGTTCACGATCAAGGACTATCATCCGGAAGACCGGATGCTGACCCTGCCGGAAGTGCTCATGGTGTCGTCCAATATCGGAACCGCGATGATGGCGACGGCAACGGGCGCCAGCGTGCAGCAGTCCTATTTCGGGCGTTTTGGCCTGCTGCATTCCGTTCCCTTCGAGATCCGGGAGACCGGCGCGCCGCTGCTGCCGAAGGCGTGGGGGGATATCGAACTGGTCACGACGGCCTACGGATATGGTATTTCGGTTTCGCCCCTGCACGTCGCTGCGGCGGCGTCGGCGGTGGTCAATGGTGGCGTGTATCACAAGCCAACCCTGCTCAAGCGCGACGGGAGTGGCGTGGTTCCCCATACGCGCGTCCTGCTGCCCGAGACGAGCGCGCGGATGCGTGACATCCTGCGCATGGCGGTCGTGCGCGGGACCGGCCGACAGGCCGACGTGCCGGGATATCCGGTCGCCGGGAAGACGGGAACGGCTGAGAAGCAGGTTGGCCGCGGGTATGACGAGCGGCGCCTCGTCACCTCGTTTGTCGGGGCTTTTCCTGCCAAGGCGCCGCAATACCTGGTCCTGGTTGTCCTGGACGAGCCGCAGCCCAGCGCGGAAACCAAAGGTTTCGCTTCGGCAGGCTGGACGGCGGCGCCTGCAGCGGGCAAAGTCATTGCCCGGATTGCACCGATGCTGAACGTGCCTGTCGCCCCCATCGAGCCGTCGCTCGATGCGCCGACCACGCTGGCATCCTACGAGGAACTACGCTGACAACATGCGCCTGAGCGCCCTGGCTGGTGAGCCTCTCGCGGGGGCCGACCCTGAAATCGCCGGATTGACTGCCGATAGCCGGGCCGCTGGACCCGGTTTTCTTTTCGCGGCACTGCCTGGCGCGAAGGCGGATGGGGCTGCGTTCGTGAAGGATGCCATTGCGCGGGGGGCGGTCGCCGTCCTTGGCAGCGAGGCGTTGCGCGGGCAGGTCGAAGGCGTTCCCCTTGTCGTTGATGCCAACCCGCGCTTGCGGCTTGCGCTGATGGCGGCACGCTTCCATCCGCGCCAACCCGGGACCATGGTCGCCGTCACCGGTACCAACGGGAAGACGTCGGTGGCTTCGTTCACGCGCCAGATCTGGGCGGCGCAGGGTCTTGCTGCGGCCAGCTTCGGAACTGTTGGCATCGTGTCCCCCAAGGGGGTGCGTGGCCTCAACCACACGACGCCGGATCCGGTCGAGATCCACCGGCTGCTCGATGAGCTTGCCGGCGAGGGGGTCACGCATGCGGCCTTTGAATCGTCGAGCCATGGGCTGGCGCAGCACAGGGCTGATGGCGTGCGCCTGAAAGCCGCCGGGTTCACGAACCTGACCCGCGATCACCTTGATTACCACCAGACGCTGGATGCCTATCGGGATGCGAAGCTCAGGCTTTTCACCGAGGTGCTGCCAGCCGATGGCGTTGCCGTCATCAATGCCGATGGTGCGGAAGCGGATGCGTTCATGGCAGCCTGCGCCCGTCGTGGCGTGCGGTTGATCAGCGTCGGCGCGCAAGGCGAGACCTTGCGCATGACCGGGCGCGAGCCGTCTGGCGATGGGCAACGCATCTCGGTCGAGTGGCAAGGCCGGACGTTCAGTTTCACCTTGCCGCTGGCGGGCGCCTTCCAGGCTTCGAATGCACTGGTGGCGGCCGGTCTCGTGCTGGCCACCGATGGCGATGCCGAGGGTGTCTTTGCCGCGCTGGCGCGATTGGTCGGCGCGCCGGGTCGGCTGGAGAAGATCGGCGCGACGGCCGGCGGGGCGCCGGTCTATGTGGATTATGCCCACACGCCCGATGCGCTGGAGACCGTGTTGAAGGCCTTGAGGCCGCATACGGCGGGGCGGTTGTGGGTCGTGTTCGGCTGCGGCGGTGACCGCGATGCCGGGAAGCGGCCGCTCATGGGTGCTGCGGCGCATGCCTTTGCTGATCGCGTGATCGTGACGGACGACAACCCGCGTACCGAGGATGCAGGCCTGATCCGCAGGGCTGTACTTGCGGGTTGCGCCGGTGCCCTGGAAATCGGTGACAGGGCGAGGGCCATTGCGGCAGCCGTCGAGGGTGCGGTTGGCGGCGATGTCATCGTTGTTGCCGGCAAGGGGCATGAAGCGGGACAGATCGTGGGTCGCGATGTCCTGCCGTTCAACGATGCCGATGAAGTGCGTGCTGCGATATCGCGAACAAGGACAGCCTGAGATGGAACCGCTCTGGACGCTCAAGACGATTGCTGCCGCCTGCGGGACTTCATGTGCGGGCGCGGGGGACGTGGGCGGGCTATCGATCGACACGCGCACATTGGCGCCGGGCGACCTGTTCGTTGCACTCAAAGATGTTCGCGACGGGCATGAGTTCGTCGCCGATGCCCTTGCGAAGGGGGCGGCTGCGGCGCTGGTCTCGCGGGATGTTCCCGGCGTTCCGGCTGACCGGCTGGTTCGGGTGCCCGATACGCTCAAGGGGCTCGAGGCGCTGGGACGGGCGCGGCGTGCGCAGGTCAGCGCCCGTGTGGCAGCTGTTACCGGCAGCGTGGGCAAGACCAGCACCAAGGAGGCCTTGCGGCACCTGCTTACCCTGCAAGCGCCTACCCATGCCTCGGTCGCGTCCTACAATAATCTGTGGGGCGTGCCGCTGTCGCTCGCACGCATGCCCGCCGACGTGCGGTTCGGCATCTTCGAGATCGGCATGAACCATGCCAACGAAATCACGCCGCTGACGGCGCAGGTGCGTCCCCATGTTGCGATCGTGACCATGGTGGCAGCGGTGCATCTGGAGAATTTCCCGTCGGTGGGCGCCATTGCGGATGCCAAGGGCGAGATCTTCTCCGGGCTTGAGCCGGGTGGCATTGCCGTGATCAACGGTGACATCGAGTGGGCCGAGCGGCTGGTCGGGCATGCGCGAGCGTCCGGCGCGTCGCGGATCGTGACCTATGGGCGCGGGTCGGGTGCAGATGTGCGGCTTGTGGCGCAGCAGCTGCATGAAGAGTATTCCACGGTCACGATCGCGCACCAGGGGCGGACGCTGAGCTACCGGATCGGCGCGCCCGGCGACCACTGGGTGATGAACAGCCTGGGCGTGCTTGCCGTCATCGACGGCCTTGGCGGCTCGCTCGAGCAGGCGGCTGGCGACATGGCCAGCCTGAGTGCGCTGTCCGGGCGCGGGGCGCGCGAGCGCCTGCGGGTGGATGGCGGTACCTTCGACCTGATCGACGAGAGCTACAACGCCAATCCCCTGTCCATGGCGACAGCCATCGCCAACCTGGGGCGCGCCGTTCCCGGGGCGGGCGGGCGGCGCATCGCCGTCCTGGGTGACATGCTTGAACTGGGGCCGGAGGCGGGCGCGCTGCATGCCGGGATTGCCGGTCCGCTTGCCGAGCACGGGATCGACCTTGTCTACCTGAGCGGTCCGCTGATGCGCAACCTCTGGGAAAGCGTTGCCCAAACGCAGCGCGGGGGGTATGCAGGCGCGTCGAGTGAAATTGCCGCCATGGTCGCCGCGACGGTCCGTCCCGGCGACATCGTCATGATCAAGGGATCTTACGGATCGAAGATGCGCGTCGTTGTCGATGCCCTGAGGGCATCAAGCGCCGCGAAGCGATCCTGATCGGGGAACAATGCTTTACCACCTGCTTGTACCGCTGGCCGACACGTTCCAGTTCTTCAACATGTTCCGCTACCTGACGTTCCGCACCGGCGGGGCGATCATGACGGCGCTGATCATCTCCTTCCTGATCGGGCCGGCACTGATCCGCTGGCTGAAGGTGAAGCAGGGCAAGGGGCAGCCGATCCGCGAGGACGGTCCGCAGCGTCACCTTCTCGAGAAGAAGGGCACGCCCACGATGGGTGGCCTGATGATCCTCATCGCGCTGTCGATCTCGACGCTGCTGTGGGCCGACCTGACCAATCCCTATGTGTGGATCGTGCTTGGCGTCACGCTGAGCTTCGGCCTGCTGGGCTGGTGGGATGACTATCTCAAGGTGTCCAAGCGTTCGCCGGCGGGGGTGTCGGGGCGCATCAAGCTGGTCTGGCAGTCTGCCGTGTCGATCGCGGCCACGATCGCGATCATGGAATTGCACAAGATGGCGCCGGGGCCGCAGCCGTTGTCGGGTTCGGTGGCGATCCCGTTCCTGAAGGACTTTCTGGTCGTGCTCGGCCCGTTCTTCATCATCTTCGGGCTGCTTGTCATCGTCGGTGCCTCGAATGCCGTGAACCTGACGGACGGACTTGATGGCCTTGCCATCATGCCGGTGATGATCGCCGCGGCGAGCTTTGCGCTGATCTGCTACATCGTGGGGCGCGCCGACTACACGACCTACCTGCAGATCCATTTCGTCCCGGGAACCGGCGAGCTTGCGGTGCTCTGCGGCGCGCTGGTGGGGGCGGGGCTCGGGTTCCTCTGGTACAATGCGCCGCCTGCCATGGTGTTCATGGGCGATACGGGTTCGCTGGCGCTGGGCGGGTTGCTGGGGACGACTGCGGTCGCGATCAAGCATGAGATCGTGCTGGGGATCATCGGCGGGCTGTTCGTGCTGGAGGCGCTGTCGGTGATGATCCAGGTGGTCTCGTTCAAGCTGACCGGCAAGCGGGTGTTCAAGATGGCGCCCATCCACCATCATTTCGAGCAGCTGGGCTGGCGCGAGCCTACAATCGTGATCCGCTTCTGGATCATCGCGGTCGTGCTGGCGCTGATCGGCCTGTCGACACTCAAGATCCGGTGACGCCGTGATCAAGGTCGACTGCTATCGCGGGAAGACCGTCGCGGTCTTCGGGCTTGCGCGCTCGGGCATCTCGTCGGCACTTGCGCTTGCGGCCGGCGGGGCCGAAGTGCTTGGCTGGGACGACAAGGCGCCGGCGCGGGCGGCGGCAGAGGCTGCCGGCGTGCGCGTGCGCGATCTTGCAGGCATCGACTGGCGCGATGTGGCGGCGCTGGTGCTCAGCCCCGGGGTGCCGCTGACACATCCAAGCCCGCACCCGCTTGTGCTCAAGGCGCGCGAGGCGCGCAGCGAAGTGATCGGCGATGTCGAGCTGTTCTTCCGCTCGATCCGCACGACGGAGGCTGGCCAGAAGGCGCGCATCGTCTGCATCACCGGCACCAACGGCAAGTCGACGACCACGGCCCTGATTGGCCACATGCTGCAGCAACTTGGCTTCGATGCGGAAGTCGGTGGCAATATCGGCAAGCCGGTGCTGGACCTGGCGCCGCCGTCGGCGTCGCGGGCCTATGTGCTCGAGTTGTCGTCCTTCCAGATCGACCTGACGCCGTCGCTGCACCCTGACGTGGCCGTGCTGCTCAACATCACGCCGGATCATCTCGACCGGCATGGGTCCATGGAGAACTATGCGGCGGTCAAGGCCCGAATCTTCGCGGGTCAGGGGCGGGGTGATCACGCGGTCATCGGTGTCGACGACGATTGGAGTGCGCGGATCTGCGCGCAGGTGTCCGCGCGGGGTGACGTGGGTGTGGCTGCGGTCTCCGTCGGCAAGGTGCTGGGGCGCGGGGTGCATGTCATGGACGGCGTCCTGGTCGATGCGACCGGTGCTGCATCGCGCCCGGTGCTGGACCTGAAGACGCTTGCGCCCTGCCGGGGGCGCATAACTGGCAGAACCTCGCGATTGCCTATGCAGCGGTCAAGCCGCTGGTGCGTGATCCCGGTTCGATTGCCGGGGCGATGCCTTCGTTCCCCGGGCTTGCGCATCGCATCGAGACCGTTGGCACGCTGGAGGGGGTCCGGTTCGTCAATGACAGCAAGGCGACGAACGCGGATGCGGCGGCGCGGGCGCTCGCGTGTTTCGACAACATCCACTGGATCGCCGGCGGCAAGGCCAAGGAGGGGGGGATCGACAGCCTGTCCTCGTTCCACCCGCGCATCCGACGCGGTTACCTGATCGGTGCTGCGATGGACAGCTTTGCGGCATCGCTTGAAGGCCGGGTCGCAACCTTCAGGGCAGGCACCCTGGAGGTCGCCCTGCGCGAGGCCTTCAAGGATGCCAGGGCTGCCGGTGGGGGTGTCGTGCTGCTGTCGCCGGCCTGCGCGTCGTTCGACCAGTTCCGCGATTTCGAGGACCGGGGCGACGCCTTTAAGAAAATCTTCAGGATGATTGCCGAAGAAGCAAAGCGGTAAGGAGTTGCACCATGGCCTTGCTCTCGCGGACTGACCGGAGCGTGCTGTCGAACTGGTGGTGGACCATCGACCGGTGGTCCCTGGCGGCTATCGTCACCCTGATCGTTTCGGGCGTTCTTCTGGCACTTGCGGCAAGCCCTGCGGTGGCCGGGCGCATCGGCGTGGAGCCCTTTGCCTTCGTCTACCGGCAGCTCAGCTTCGTGGCGCCGGCGCTGGTCATGATCTTCATCATGTCGCTGTGCGGACCGCGCGAGGTGCGCCGCGTGGCGCTGGGGCTGTTCGGCGTTTCGCTGGTTCTCATGGTGGCTGCGCTGTTCTTCGGCCCGGAGATCAAGGGCGCGCAGCGCTGGCTGCATTTCGGCCCGTTCTCGATCCAGCCTTCCGAGTTCGCCAAGCCGGCCGTCGTCGTGCTTGCGGCGGCGGCGCTTGCGGAGGGCAACAAGTCACCCGGCTTTCCGGGGCTTGCCCTGGCATGTGGCCTGTTTGGCCTGGTTGCCGTCCTGCTGGTCCTGCAGCCTGACTTCGGGCAGACGCTTCTGCTGTCGCTGGTGCTGGCGGGGCTTCTGTTCCTGGCCGGGCTCAGGTGGTACTGGCTTGCCGCCTTCGGCGGTGTCGGGCTTGCCGGCGGCATCGGTGCCTATCTGCTTGTGCCGCATGTCGCCAGCCGGATCGACCGGTTCATCAATCCGGATGCGGGCGACAGGTTCCAGGTCAGCACGGCCCTGAATGCCTTCGTGCATGGCGGGCTTACCGGGGTCGGGCCGGGCGAGGGCGAGCTGAAGTTCCGGCTGCCCGATGCGCATACGGACTTCATCTTCGCGGTTGCTGCCGAGGAATTCGGCCTGGCGGCCTGCATCCTGCTGGTGTTCCTGTTCGGCGTGGTTGTCTGGCGGGCGCTGCAGCGGGCGAGCGAGGAAACCGATCATTTCATCCAGCTGGCGGCGTCCGGCCTTGCCCTGCTTTTCGGGCTGCAGGCCATGATCAACATCGCCGTCAGCCTCAATCTCATGCCGGCCAAGGGCATGACGCTGCCCTTCGTGTCCTATGGTGGGTCGTCGATGCTGGCGCTTTCGATCACGGTCGGGATGCTGCTGGCGCTGACACGTACGCGCTTCAACGGCTACCGGAGGTATTGATGCCGAGGCCTGTCGTCATCGCGGCTGGAGGCACGGGCGGGCACATCTTCCCGGCGCAGTCCCTGGCCGAGGAACTGGCCCGGCGCGGGCATCGCGTCATCCTCATGACGGATGACCGCGGGCACAGCTACGCGCAGGCCTTTCCGAAAGCCGAGATCGTCACTGTCCCGTCAGCCACGTTCGCCGGACGCGGGTTGGTGGGCAAGGGACTTGCGTTGCTGCGGCTTGCGCTTGGGGCCCTCGTGGCGTGGCTGGCGCTTGGCCGGCTGAGGCCTGCGGTCGTGGTTGGTTTTGGCGGCTATCCGGCGCTGCCGACGGTGTTTGCGGCCGTGCGCCGCGGTCTGCCGACTGTCATCCATGAACAGAATGCCGTGCTGGGACGCGTGAACCGGTGGCTTGCGCCCGGCGTCAGCCGCATTGCCTCAAGTTTCCCGAAGCTGTCGCATGTGGACGAGATCATCCGCCCGCGGGTGGTGATGACGGGCAATCCGGTGCGACCGGCGGTGGTAGAAGCTGCACAGGCTTTCCAGCGTCCCGCACCCGGCGGTGCGTTTCGCTTGCTGGTGTTCGGCGGAAGCCAGGGGGCGCGTGTGTTCGCGACGCTGGTGCCGGAGGCGGTTGGCCTTCTGCCGGAGGCTTTGCGCCAGCGCCTGAAGATCGTGCAGCAATGCCGGCCCGAGGATATCGACGCGGTGCGCCAGCGCTACGGCGCGCTCGGGGTCGAGCCCGTTTTATCGAGTTTCTTCAATACCATGGGGGCGCTCATGGCCGAGGCCCACCTGATCATCAGCCGGGCCGGGGCCTCTACCGTGACCGAGGCCTGTGTCGCCGGCCGGCCGGCCGTGCTCATTCCCTACCCGTTTGCCATGGATGACCACCAAACCGCCAATGCGCGGCAGGTTGAAGCAGAGGGTGGGGCGTGGACCTTTGCCGAGAAGTCCCTGACAGCCCCAATGCTGGCGGCCAAGCTCACGGAGCTGATGGAGAACCCGGTTTTGCTTGAGACGGCGGCCATGAAAGCGCTAAGCCTAGGCCGTGGCGACGCGGCCTTGCGCCTGGCTGATCTGGTCGAACAGACCGGGGGGCTGACCGCGACCGCTGCCTGACCTTCGTTCCCGGAGCTAGCGTTCGTCCATGAGCCGCATCCCCTTCCAGATTGGTCCCCTGCACTTCATCGGTATCGGGGGGATCGGCATGAGCGGCATCGCCGAGGTGATGCACAACCTCGGCTACAAGATCCAGGGATCGGATGCGTCCGAAAGCGCCAACGTCAAGCGCTTGCGCGGCCTGGGTATCCAGATTGCCATCGGGCATGCCCGCGAGCATCTCGGCGAGGCGGCGGTCGTCGTCTATTCGTCGGCGGTGAAGCCCGACAATCCCGAACTGGCTGCGGCGCGGGCACGGCACATCCCGACGGTGCGCCGGGCCGAGATGCTGGCCGAGCTCATGCGGCTGAAGAGCGCCGTTGCCATCGCCGGCACGCATGGCAAGACCACGACGACGACCATGGTGGCGTCGCTGCTGGAAGCGGGCGGGTTCGATCCGACGGTCATCAATGGTGGCATCATCAATGCGTATGGCACCAATGCGAGATTGGGGCAGGGTGAGTGGATGGTCGTCGAGGCCGATGAGTCCGACGGGACGATGGTCAAGCTGCCGGCGACGATCGCGATCGTGACGAATATCGATCCGGAGCATCTGGACCACTACAAGGGCTTCGATGGCCTGAAGCGCGCCTTCGACAGTTTCGTCGAGAATATTCCTTTCTACGGCTTTGCGGTGCTTTGCATCGACCATCCGGAAGTGCAGGCCATGTTCGGTCGTGTCAGCGACCGGCGGCTGATCTCGTACGGCTTCGGGCCGCAGGCCGACGTGCGGGCGGTCAATGTGCGCTTCGAGGGCGGCGTGTCGCATTACGATGTCGTGTTTTCCGACCGTGCCAAGGGTGCCACGCGCACGCTGGCCGGCCTGACATTGCCGATGCCGGGCGAGCACAATGTGCAGAACTCGCTTTCAGCGATCGCTGTTGCGCGTGAGCTTGGCATTCCGGATGTAACCGTGCGCGAGGCGCTGGCGCAGTTCGAAGGTGTCAAGCGGCGCTTCACGAAGACGGGCACGTGGAATGGTGTCACCATCATCGATGACTATGCGCATCACCCGGTCGAGGTGCTGGCGGCGATGAAGGCGGCCCGGCAGGTGGCTTCGGGCCGCGTGATCGCGGTGCTGCAGCCGCACCGCTATACGCGGCTTCACGACCTGTTCAAGGAATTCTCGACCTGCCTGCATGGCGCCGATGCGGTCGTGGTGACGGATGTCTATCCGGCGGGTGAGGCGCCCATCGAGGGCGTGTCACGGGATGCACTGGTCGAGAGCATGCGCGCGCATGGGCATCGCCAGGTCATTCCGCTGTCGTCGCCCGAGGCGCTGCCGAAGCTGGTGGCCGAGATTGCGCAGCCCGGCGACTATGTCGTCTGCCTGGGTGCGGGGTCGATCACCAACTGGGCCAACATGCTGCCCGGCCAGTTGCAGGCCCTGTCCGAGAGCAAGGGCTGAGGCGATGACAGATGCGGGCGATGGCCTGGTCGCGCGGTTGCCGCGCGTGCGCGGCCCCTATACGGCCCATGCCGCGATCCGTGACCTGACCTGGTTCCGGGCCGGCGGGCCTGCGGATGTGTTGTTCATTCCGGCTGATGCCGAAGACCTTGCCGTGTTCCTTGCTGGCTGCCCGGCTGATGTGCCGGTGCTGGTCATTGGCGTGGGCTCGAACCTGCTGGTGCGCGATGGCGGCGTGCCGGGTGTCGTGATCCGGCTGGGGCGCGGGTTCATGAACATCACGCGCGAGGGCGAGACCCGGCTGCGCGCAGGTGCGGCGGTGCTTGACGTCGCGCTGGCGAAGGCGGCGCTCGAGGCGGGGCTTGCGGGGCTTGAGTTCATGCGCGGCATTCCCG
>JBEIHO010000009.1:0-69884 GCA_040381215.1 Alphaproteobacteria bacterium
CAGAACCTTCGTGATCGCTGCCGTCAGCGACGTCTTCCCGTGGTCAACGTGCCCAATCGTGCCAATGTTGCAGTGCGGCTTGTTCCGCTCAAACTTTGCTTTACCCATTCGTACATTCCCTAATTCAAATCAAACCGAACCATGCCGCGCCGCGGCAAAACCTGATGCGTCATGACGACGGCCGAAACTGGAGCGGGTGAAGGGAATCGAACCCTCGTCGTAAGCTTGGAAGGCTTCTGCTCTACCATTGAGCTACACCCGCTTGTCTTCGTCCCGTTCTGCCGTTCCGTCCTTCACCTTGCTCTCAACCCTGCTGCACCAAACCCGTCACGCCTGACACCGGCCTCGTGGGCCTTTCGTCGGTCAAGTCCTTCATCTCCACTCCATTCATCGCTACACCTTGCGGGCATTGCGGCACCGCGCGGGCTTCGATCATGGATGGTGGGGGAGGTAGGACTCGAACCTACGAAGGCGTAAGCCAGCGGATTTACAGTCCGCCCCCTTTGCCACTCGGGACACTCCCCCAAAAGATCTTGCGCGGGCTGACGCCCACGTGCGTTCTTGCTTCAACTGGTTGTGAATTTTGTCCTATGTCTTGGGGTCGCGCCTGCGTCTGCCCACCAATACGGGAGCATGAGACCGCGGCTTATGGCGAAAACATGCATGGCTTGTCAACTGGTTAACCCCTATCTTCCCCCCTCTTTCGGGGCGTCACAATGACCAGACACAGAGATGGACACCGGCCTTCCGGTCACAAGGAGCGTGGGAACGATAGCGGCCTGATATGGCTTTGGGGCACCCATGCCGTGGCTGCGGCGCTCGGGAATCCGGCGCGAAAATGCCGAAAAATGCTTGCAAGCCAAGGGGTTGATCCGCAACTGGTCGCCCTGGCCCAGCGGCGGAAAATCCCGGTTGAGATCGCGGATGGCGCCGTCATATCGCGTGTGGTGCCCCGCGAGGCGGTGCATCAGGGGCTGGCGCTCCAGGTCTTGCCCCTCGAGGAACAGGACGTCGCAGGGGTGCTCGAGACCGCCAAGCGCCCTTGCTGCCTGGTCCTGCTGGACCAGGTCACAGATCCCCATAATTTCGGCGCGGTTATTCGTTCCGCTGCCGCATTTGGCGCCAGCGCGGTGATTGTGCAGGACCGGCACTCCCCTCCCCTCCACGGGGTCCTGGCCAAGGCCGCAAGCGGCGCCGTCGAGAAGGTGCCCGTCGTCTCCGTCGTCAACATCGCGCGGACGCTCGAGCAGCTGGGCCGGGACGGTTTCCTGCGTCTGGCCTTTGCGGATGAGGCCACGCAGACCCTCGAGACGCTCGACCTTCAGCGAGACACCGTCCTCGTGCTCGGTGCGGAAGGGGAAGGATTGAGGCGGCTCACGCGTGAAAACTGCGATACGAGCGTCAGACTGCCCACGACCGACGCGATGCCCAGCCTCAACGTTTCCAATGCCGCAGCGGTTGCGCTCTACGCGTACGCGATTGCTCGAAACCGGCACTAGGGAAAACTCCCGAAGGCTGATGCGCGTCTTGCTGATCATCGGTTTTGTCATGAGCCCATCATTTGCTGCAGCCGCCGACAATCCGCTGGACGCTTTGGCCTCCGAGATCGCAGGGCGCGATGCCGGCGTGCCCAGCGTCGTCGCCCATGCGCGCTCGCCGCGCTTCGGCATTGACTGGACGGGGGAAGCGAGAGGCATCGGCGAAACGGGACCAGGGCCGCTGGCCGGGCGACCGTTCAGGATTGCCAGCGTCACCAAGCTCTTTGTTGCCGCGGCTGTGCTGAGGCTCGTCGAGCAGGACAGGCTCTCCCTGAACGATGCGATCAGCCCCAGCCTGTCGGACGGGACAAGGGCGATGCTGGTCAATGGTGGCTATGACCCCGGCCGCATCACCGTCTCGCAGTTGCTGTCCCATAGCAGCGGCCTCGGCGATCATTCAACGCTTCCGGCCTACTTACAGGCGATTTTCGCCAACGGACAGCGTCGGTGGACGCGCGGCGAACAGATCGCACTGGCCATGTCCGAAGGGCGCAAGGCGGGAGAGCCCGGGCAACGGCAGGCTTACTCCGACACAGGCTACCTTCTGCTCGCCGAGATCATCGAGGAGCAGACGGCCCAGCCTCTCGCGCCTTCCATCAGGCACTTGCTGCGCTTCGACCGCCTGGGGCTTGAAGAGACCTGGTTCGAGACGCTTGAAGCTCCGCCGCTCCATCTCCTGCCGCGGCTGGCACAATATCTCGGCAAGTCGGACGTGACGGACTTCGACCCGTCCTTCGACCTCTGGGGTGGAGGCGGGATCGTCTCAACCGTGCGTGACCTCGCCACTTTCATGGATGCGTTTGCCAAGGGGAGCCTTTTCGATCGCCCTGAGACCCTTGCAACAGCGCTGAGCGGGACGTCTTTGGACGACAATGTCGGCCGAGATGCCCACGGCCTCGTCTTCTTCGAGCACGTCCATGCCGGGTATCATTGCATTGGCCATGCCGGGTTCTGGAATGTCGACCTTGTCGCTTGTCCTGACCTGGACCTCACGGTCGTTGTCACGCTGAACCAGCCTGCGACGGCGCGACCTGACGAGCGACAGCGCCTCGTGGGCGCCGTCGTCGCGGAAGTTCTAAAGGCTGGAGACGGGCGGCGTTAAGGGAGCTGGACTGCGCCCGATTACAGCGCGACGCCTAGAGCCTGAAATTCAGGCCGAGATAGATCTTGCTGGAACTGACGTCGTAGGGGCCATCAATGACACCAAGCGGCTCGAGATCGTCGCCATAGTCAGTGTAGCGATACTCGACGACCATCGAGAGGCGATCCTCGACCGGCACGTCAATGCCTGCACCGATCGTCCAACCCAGGTCCTGGTCGTCCCCTGCGATGAAGGGAGCAGAAACCTGGCTGTATTGCGAGCGGAAGGAGCCGTAGCTCAAGCCCGCCGTCGCGTAGGGCGTGAAATCGGGCATGGCGTAGGCAAGGCGCCCGCGGAGCGAGGCCTCCCACTGCTGTTCAAGCTTGAAAATGACCGGCCCGGAGGGCTGTATCGCGGTCCCGCGTTCGTTGCCTGTCGAGAAATCGATGATGGCGCCGACGGTCCACGGGCCCTGAAGGGGATAATCGTATCCCGCGAGAATGCCGCCGAAGACGCCCTCGGCATCATAGTCTTGCGCTTCGCTGCCCGACCTTGCCGTGAGGTCCAGCCATCCGTGACCAATGCGTGCACCGACATATGCCCCGGCGTTGGTGCCAGGCGTCCCGCCATCAGCCACCGCGACCGAGAGGGGGGCGGCCACGGCCAGCAATCCGCAACCAACTGAAATCATGACCTTGCGCATGGGTACCACCTCGCTCGACGAATCACACTCTGACCATGAGTGTACCGGACGCCACAGCCGCTTCCAGCAACCAGAGCGTCCCCTTGCGCCTGTGCACAATGCGCTAGAACAGGCCTTCGACCCTGCCTTGCGCGTCCAGGCGGATGTTGTTTGCGGCCGGAACGCGCGGCAGTCCCGGCATTGTCATGATGTCGCCCGTAATAACGACGACGAATTCGGCGCCCGCCGACAGGCGCACTTCGCGGATGTCCACGACGTGCCCTGACGGAGCCCCCATGAGCCGGGGATCGGTCGAGAACGAGTACTGCGTCTTGGCCATGCAGATCGGCAAATGGCCAAATCCTGCTTTTTCAAGTTCCTCGAAGCGCTGGCGCACGGGCTTGTCGGCATCGACCTGCGCTGCACCGTAGAGCGACGTTGCAATGGTTTTGACTTTCTCCCAGAGCGGCATGGCGTCCGGGTACAGCGGCTGGAACAACGGCTTGCCCTGCGATGCGAGGCGAACAACTTCCCTGGCCAGATCTTCACAACCGCTGCCACCATCTGCCCAATGGGTTGCCAGAACGGCCTGGACACCCTCTGCGGCGGCTACCTCGCTGACAGCGGTCAGTTCGGCGGGGCTGTCATCGCTGAAACGGTTCACAGCCACGACCACCGGCACGCCGAAGCGCCTGACATTGGCGATGTGACGGGCAAGGTTCTGGGCCCCTGCCCTCACCGCGGCCACGTTCTGTTTCTTCAAATCATCCTTGGCGACCCCGCCATGCATCTTCAAGGCGCGCACCGTTGCCACGATCACGGCGGCTGCCGGCGCCAGTCCGGCCTTGCGGCACTTGATGTTGAAAAATTTCTCGGCACCGAGGTCGGCACCGAAGCCGGCTTCGGTAACCACGTAGTCCGCCAGTCGCAGGGCCGTCGTGGTCGCCAGAACCGAATTGCATCCGTGGGCGATGTTCGCGAAGGGCCCGCCATGCACGAAAACAGGATTGTTCTCCAGCGTTTGCACGAGGTTGGGCATGAGCGCATCCTTGAGCAGGACGGTCATCGCGCCGGCGGCACCTATGTCGCGCGCGGTCACAGGCTTGCGGTCGCGGGTTTCGGCGACAACGATGTTGCCAAGCCTGCGCTCCAGGTCGGCAAGGTCGCGGGACAGGCAGAAGATGGCCATCACTTCCGAGGCGACCGTGATGTCGAAACCGTCCTCGCGCGGAAAGCCATTCGATACCCCGCCCAGCGAGGACACGATGTGGCGCAGCGCGCGGTCATTCATGTCCATCACGCGGCGCCAGAAGACACGCCGTGGATCAATGCCGAGCGCATTGCCCCAGTAGATGTGATTGTCGACCATTGCTGCCAGGAGATTGTTGGCGGCGGTTATCGCGTGAAAGTCGCCGGTGAAATGAAGATTGATGTCCTCCATGGGCACGACCTGCGCATGGCCGCCACCCGCCGCACCGCCCTTCATGCCGAAGCAGGGGCCGAGCGAGGGCTCGCGGATGCAGCCGATCGTCTTGCGGCCGATGCGGTTCAATCCGTCGGTCAGGCCCACGGTGGTCGTGGTCTTGCCTTCACCCGCCGGGGTCGGGGTAATGGCCGTGACCAGGATCAGCTTGCCCTGCGGCCGGTCGGCCAGCGTGTTCACGAAGTCCAGGGAAACCTTTGCCTTGTGGCGTCCATAGGCATGGATCGCATCCACCGGGATCCCGGCGCTGCCGGCAATCTCGCTGATGGGTTTCATCGTTGCGGCACGGGCGATTTCAAGATCGTTCTTCAAGGCCTGTTTCCCTAGAGGAATCTGCTGGATCCTAGCGGATCGCGCGGAAAGATGCCGTTAAGAATGTCGGACGGTCTTGCCCTTCCCCGCGCGGGAACCGGCTGATAGCGTCCTGCATCTCAAGCACGGCCAGCAAGGAACTTCCTTCATGCACGATCTCGTCATCCGCAAGGGGCTCGTCGTCGACGGCTCCGGTGCTTCACCCCTCGAGGCGGACGTTGCCGTCGACAACGGACAGATCTCTGCCGTCGGTCATGTCGCGGCGCGTGGCCGTGAGGAAATCGATGCCAAGGGCAAGGTCGTTGCGCCGGGCTTTGTCGACATCCACACGCATTATGACGGGCAGGCCACGTGGGATGCCGAGATGGCGCCTTCCAGCTGGCACGGCGTGACAACGGTCGTGATGGGCAATTGCGGTGTCGGGTTCGCGCCCGCACCACGTGACCGGCATCAATGGCTGATCGGCCTGATGGAGGGCGTGGAAGACATTCCCGGGACCGCACTGGCCGAGGGCATGAAATGGAACTGGGAAACGTTCCCGGAATACATCACGGCGCTCGAGGGACTGGAGCGAACCATCGACATCGGCACGCAAGTGCCCCACGGCGCCGTGCGAGCCTATGTCATGGGCGACCGGGGCGCACGCAACGAGGCGCCGACGGAAACCGACATCATGCGCATGTCGCAGATCGTCGAAGAGGGACTGCGCGCCGGGGCGCTTGGCTTCACGACTTCGCGCACGATCCTGCACCGCTCGATCGAGGGCGAACTGGTGCCCGGCACGACGGCGACCAAGGAAGAGCTCATCGGCATCGGGCGCGCGATGGGGCGCGTCGGTCACGGCGTGTTCGAGCTGGCATCCGACCTCAAGCGCGACTGGAACGAGTTCCAGTGGATGGGTGAGCTTTCACGCGAGACACGGCTGCCCGTTCTGTTCTCGATGCTGCAATCGGCCGCCAGCGAAATCCCGTGGCACGAGCAGATGGCCTCCATGGTCAAGGAAAACGACCGCGGTGCGAATATCCGGGCGCAGTACGCGCTGCGCGGGACCGGCATCCTCATGACATGGCGGGGCACCGTGCATCCGTTCATGCTGCGCCCGTCATGGGCCAGCATCGCGCGCAAGCCCTGGGACGAGCAACTCAGGACGTTGCGGGATCCTTCGTTCCGCGCCCGCATCCTGGCCGAGGAACCGGTGCTGGAGGGTGAACTCAGCGCCCTGCGCATGGTGATCAGCAAGGGCTGGTTCATGCAGTATGCGATGGGCGAGGGCTTCAACTATGAGCCAACGCAGGCCGAAACCATCATGGCGCTGGCGGCGCAGCGTGGCGTCAGCGGCGATGAATTTGCCTATGACCTTCTCATGGAGAACGACGGCACGGGCTTCATCTACCTGCCGCTGCTGAACTATGCCGACGGCAATCTCGATTTCGTGAAGGGCTTGCTGGGGCGCGAGGATACGGTCGTTTCGCTGTCTGATGGCGGCGCCCATTGCGGCACTATCTGCGACGCGGCCTCACCCACATTCCTGCTGCAGCACTGGGTGCGCGACCGCGCGCGCGGGACCATTCCGCTGGAGCTGGCCATCAAGCGGCAGTGCCGCGACACTGCGGTGCTCTACGGGCTGGAAGATCGCGGCCTGCTGAAGCCGGGTTATCTGGCGGACGTGAATGTCATCGACCTCGACCGCCTGAGCATGAGCAAGCCGTGGCTCGCCTTCGACCTGCCCGCGGGTGGCAAGCGCCTGCTGCAGAAGGCCGAGGGTTACGACGCGACGATCAAGAGCGGCGTTGTCACCTTCCGGCACGGGGTCCTGCAAACAGCCCGGCCAGGCCGCGTCATCCGCGGCCCCCAGCGGGCCTCCCGCAAAATGGCGGCGGAGTGATTTCCGCCGCCCTGGCGGGCTAGTTCCGCCGCGGAATGATGACGGGGAGCGTCTCGTAGCCTTTCACGAAGGTCGAATACGTGCGCTTGGGCTCGCCGGTCACGATCACTTCGGGGAAGCGCTTGAGGATCTCTTCCCAGATGATGGTGAGCTGGAGTTCCGCCACGCGGTTGCCGACGCAGCGGTGGATGCCGAAGCCGAATGAAACGTGGTGGCGCGCTCGTTCCCGGTCGATGATGTAGTCGTCCGGGTTGGCAATCACTTCGTCGTCGCGGTTGCCCGAGACGTACCACATGATCACCTTGTCGCCTTCGCGGATCTTCTTGCCCTCGAACTCGTAATCGCGCAACGCCGTGCGGCGCATGTGGGCCAACGGCGTCTGCCAACGGATCGTTTCGGAGACCATGTTGGGGATCAGTGCCGGGTTGGCGCGGAGCTTTGCGTATTGTTCGGGGTTCTGGTTGAGCGCCAGGATCGAACCCGAGATCGTGTTGCGCGTGGTGTCGTTGCCGCCCACGGTGAGAAGAACCACGTTACCGAAGTACTCGCGCGGTGCCATGTTGCGCGTCTCGGGGTGGTGGGCCAGCATCGAAATCATGTCGCCCTGCGGGGCTGCATTGACCTTCTCGTTCCACAGCCCCACGAAATAGGCGTTGTATTCGTCGAAGATGCGAATCTTGTCTTCGAAGGTCTCGACAATGGCGCCAGGCATCGGGATCGCTGTCACGACGTCGGACCAATGGGTGATGCGCCTGCGGTCCTTCTGCGGGGCGCCGAAGAGCGTGGCCAGCGTCATGGCCGTCAGTTCCTTCGAGACCAGGTCGACCCAGTCGAACTCCTTGCCGATCGGAAGACCGTCGAGGATAGCGGCTGCGCGCTCGCGGATCTGCGGGGCCATCGCGGCCAGCTGCTGCGGGGCGACGGCCGGGCTTGCGGCCTTGCGCTGAACGTCGTGGCGCGGCGGGTCCATGGCGATGAACATCGGCAGGGGCTCGAAATTCGTCGTGCCACCCGTGATCGTGATGCCGCCGCGGAGATAGTCGGACGAGAAGACCTGATGGTTGGTGTCGATCGCCACGATGTCGTTGAATTTCGTGATCGACCAATAGGGCCCGTACTCGCTCTCTGCCGTGTAGTGCACCGGGTCCTCGCGGCGCAGCCGCTCGAAGACCGGCCACATGGCGTCATGCTCGAAAAGCGCAGGCTGGGCCGGGTTCAGTTCCGCGAGGGGAAGAGCGTACGCCTCTTGCCGCGCCTTTGCCTGCGCGGGGGTCTGTGTGTGCCTTGCCTGCATGGTCCAACTGTCCTTCGGAGGGGATGACGATTGGGCCGAGCATACACAGGTGCCGCACCTGTCACCACAGGCTGTTGCAGGCTCGGGCGTTGCCTTGGATGCCTAGAACAGCGCTGCGATCTGGTCGTTCGCGGGGCCGCCGTAATCCTCGATGAACACGAGGACCTTGTAGCCGGACGTCATGACGACCTGCCCGTTTTCGTCACGCTGCAGCGCGCCCTTCGTGCTCATCGTGCCGGTCTGCGGGTCCACCTGGAACTTCGGGACCCGACCCTTGTAGTTCTGCGTGATCAGTTGATAGAGCGTGCGGGCGTTGTCGGTCGCCATGCGAATGCAGCCGTGCGACGCGCGGTTGCCCAGCTCCATCTCGCCCTTGGCGTCGGAACCGTGCAGGGCCAGGCCGGAAACGCGACCTTCGATCTGCCAGTCAAAGAAGATCGCGTAGGGCATCGGCGATTTCCACTGACGCGAGGTGTAGTCCTCGAAGGAACGCCAGCGGTCCAGCTTGAACATGCCTTCCGGCGTGTTGGTTCCCAACAGGCGGCCCGAGGGAGACATCACCATCTCCTCCTTGCCCGTGGATACTTTCCATGAATGGCGCAGCTGGAAGACGCTGGATCCTTCCTTGGCCAACACGAACATGTTCTGCGCCCAGGCGCCTTTGTCCGGCGTTGCCTTGCTCACGTAGACCACAAGGTCGAAATACTTCAGGACATCCTTCGACACCCGCGCGCGGAGCCTGGCCTCGACGGGCGACAGGTCCATGGGCTCCTGGTCTTCGGCCTGCGTCAGGCGCAACTCCGGAACGATCGGCGCCGTTGCCGGCGGGGCGCTGGTGGTTGGTGCGACAGGCTTCACTACGCCAGCCATTGCCGGCGCGCCAACGTCCTTGGGCTCGATGACGACGTGGGGGAGTTCGGGCTTCGCCGGCTCGGCTGCTGGCGCGGGCTTGCGATCAACGCTTGCCGTCTGCGTCGGTGCGGCGGCGGGCGTGCTGGTGGGTTTTGAGGGTTCGAACAGCTTGTCCAGGGCCGTGTTGCCCTGGGCGACCATGTCATCGAACGCGGGGCGCAGGCGTGCGGCCTCAGCCGTCAGGCGCTGGCCCTGCTCGCCCCTGAGCAGGACGAAAGCGCTGACCGCGACACCAGACACAACAAACGCGACGCTGAGTGACCTAAGCCACCAACCCATACCCAACCCCTATTTGAGAGCGGAGTGTACTTATAGTTTGCAGTGCCTCAATATCCCGTTGCGATCCGATTGCTTAACGCGCACCGGTTGCAGCCTTTTTGCAACGCCCTGCCGCGGTGGCCCCGTCAGTTGGTGTAGGCGACCACGGGTCCCGAGATTTCCTCGCGGCCATCAAAGTTTTCCACAAACAGGACGGCACGGTAACCATCCTGGAGCATCATGGCGCCGCTCTGGTCACGTTGCACCCTGCCCCAGCGGTCGGTCGAGCCCCGTTCGTTAACGGCAAGCACCGGAACCCGCCCGCGGGTCGCAGTCTGGACCTTGAAGAACAGCTCCTTGGCGTTCTTCGGGGCCAGGCGCACGCAACCGGCCGAGTCGCGTCGGCCCAGGCGGTCGATCTTGGACTGGCCGATCGCCGCGTGGATCGCGAGGCCCGTCTGTCGACCGTTGTTCATCATGTCGTAGAACATCGCGTAATGCATGGGCGCGTTGTCCCAGCTGCGGGACCAGTAGCGCTTGTGCATGCGGTCGGGATCGAGCTGGAAAATGCCCTCGGGGGTGTTGGTGCGCACCCGGCGCTCATTCTTGATCTCGAGCTTTTCGCGGCCGGTCGAAACCTTCCATTCCGCGTAGGGAATGATGCGGCCGTCGGCGTCGCGCTGGAACACGAACATCTGCTGGGCGAGCGGACCGCGCTTGGCCTTGCTGACATACATGAACAGGTCGAAATAGGGTTCGATCTCGTCGGGAACCGTTCCGAACAGGCGCTTCTGGGCGATGGAGGCCTTGCCGTTCAAGTCGGCGTCGAGGACGGTGGCGAATTGCGTGGGGGCTTCAGCGACAGGTTGCGCCGGCGCTGTTTCGCTGGCGGGCGCCACCGCGCGCGGGTCCCAGGACGCAGGAACGTCGCGTGCTGTCAGGGCCGCCTGCGCTGCGGCAGACAGGTAGACGGAGGCGGCGGGAGCCGCAATCGTGATGGCAGGAAGGCTTCCCATGGCCTCGCTTGGCTGGGCCTGAGGCTCGTTGGCGCGGCGGACAAGCGGCGTCGGCGCGTGCGAAGCCTGCGCGTCCTGACCGAACGTCTGCTGGCCTTGCACTGCCGAGGGCAGCGCGTCAGGCGCGTAGATGGGAAGCGCATGCGCCGCCGACTCCGCCTCTGACCGGGCGCGATACGGATCCTGGCTTCCTACACTTCCTGCCGAAAGCAAAACGGCAGCAATACCCAAAGCGAAAGTCGCTCGACGTGGCATGACAGCCCCCAGATCGACTTCCCCGCACCGGTTCTGATCCCCATCAGCCGGCCCCTTCCATGGGTCGAGAACTGGAACAAAACTGTGTGTGTTTCAACTACCCAAAAGAGTAACGGTGACGCGTTACCCGCAGGCTCGATCAACCCGTCGTAGTGCACGTCGTGCACACGAAAAAATTGCGGCTGGTGCCGTGCATCCCCTGCCCGGCGAGACATCGCAACCGATGCGGACTTGTCCCCAGAGCGTGAGGAACCGAAGTTGAAAAAAACATCTCCGAGGGGAATTGCGCGGGGTGTCTCTACCCACGTCCAGATTGTGGCGAGCCAGCGCTGCGCCTGCGCGGGGAAAGGAGTCCGCCCCCTGCCCACACAACTCTCCGTATCCGTGTCAACTTGCCGCGCCTGAGCAGCCGATTTGCCCCCTGCCTCAAGCGACAGGGGCACCGCCGAACCTGGCTTCCCAGGCCTGCACCTGCTCGGGAAGGATCTTCGCGAACATGACGTCAGGGATGTCAAAAACGTGCCCTGGCTGCAGCGCATCCAGCTCCGCTGAAATGCGCCCCCGGGGCCAGGACAGGGTGGATGCATCCAGGCGCAAGCCCTTTGCCATGGCCTGGGCCGCGAAGGGGATGATCGGCGCCGAGAGAATGGCAAAGAGGCGGATCAGGTTGATGGCAACGCGCACGCTCAGGGCTGCGGCGTCCCGGTCCGTGCGGATGGCCGTCCAGGGTGCGGCGTCGGCGAGGTACTCGTTGCCCAGCACCCACATCGCGCGAAGCTCTGCAGCGGCCTTTCGCAACTGGATCTCGTCCATGAAGGCCGTATAGAGGCCGAAGCGCCGCTCGAGCTCGGCGGCCAGCCGTTCCTCGCGCTCGCCCGGGGTACCGCCCTCGGGAATGGCGTTGGCGAATTTGGACTGCGTGAACTTCAGCGTGCGATTGACGAAATTACCGAGAACGTCGGCGAGATCCTTGTTCACGGTGTCTGCGAAGTGCTGCCAGGTGAACGAGGTGTCCGCGCTTTCTGGCGCGTTCGCCGTGAGATACCAGCGCCAGAAGTCGGCGGGCAGGATTTCCAGCGCCGTGTCCATGAACACGCCGCGCTTCTGGCTGGTCGAGAACTTGCCGTTGTAATAGTTGAGCCAATTGAAGCCCTTGATCTGGTCGACAAGCTTCCACGGCTCGCCGGACCCCAGGATGGTCACCGGGAACCCGACGGTGTGGAAAGGAACGTTGTCCTTGCCCATGAACTGGACGTAGTGGACGTTTTCCTTGACCTCGGGTCCGAACCACCAAGATTTCCAATCGCGGCCGGGTTGTGCGTCGGCCCACTCGGCGGTGGCGCCGATATACTCGATCGGCGCGTCGAACCAGACATAGAACACCTTGCCCTTCAGGCCCTCGACATCGGGCTTGAGCCCGTCGGGGTTCGGGCCCCATTCCGCGGCATTGACGGGCACGCCCCAGGTCAGGTCGCGGGTGATGCCGCGGTCCTGCAGGCCTTCGTCGAGCCACTTGAAGGCGATTGAGGTCACCAGCTGAGACCAATCACTGCGTGCAGAAATCCACGCGCGCAACTGATCGGAGAATTGAGACTGTTTCAGGAACAGGTGCTTGGAGCCGCGAAACTCGATGTCCGTCGAGCCTGAAATCGACGAGCGCGGGGACTTCAGGTCGGCAGGGTCGAGCACGCGCGTGCAGCTTTCGCACTGGTCGCCGGTGGCGCGCTCGTAACCGCAATGGGGACAGGTTCCCACGACGTAGCGGTCGGGCAGGAAGCGGTTTTCGGCGCGCGAGAATACCTGGGTCGTCGTGCGCTCCTCGATGAAGCCCCGCTCCCAGAGGAGCCTCGCGAAATGCTGCGTCAGGCGCCGGTTCTGGGCCGAGGACGAGCGACCGAAATGATCAAACGAAAGTCCGAACCCGTCCGAGAGCTGCTTCTGGACGGCCCACCATTTCTCGCAATATTGATCGACAGGCAGACCCTCTGCCAGTGCCGCCAGCTCGGCCGGGGTGCCATGCTCGTCGGTGGCGCAGATGTAGAGCACCTCACGGCCGCGGCTGCGCTGGAAGCGGGCATGGACGTCGGCAGGCAGCATGGATCCTGCGAGGTTTCCCAGGTGCTTGATGCCGTTGATGTAGGGAAGCGCACTGGTAATCAGGATCCGGGACTTGGTCATGGTGTCTCTCCTGGCGCGACCGGATAGATGAACCCGGCGCATTGGGGAGGCGGACCATATAGGAGCGGCTTTCTGTGATCAAAGAGGGGCGCCGGCTTGGCGACCGGGGGCGGTTCTGCAATAAACCGCCGGAAATTGCAGGCGGACCCCTCCATGAGCACACCCAAGAACGGACTGACCTATGCGCAAGCCGGCGTCGATATTGACGCAGGCGACGCACTGGTCGAGGCCATCAAGCCGCTGGCACGCGCGACGGCCCGTCCGGGCGCGGATGCGTCGCTTGGCGGTTTCGGCGGCCTGTTCGACCTGAAGGCGGCGGGCTTCAAGGATCCGCTTCTGGTGGCCGGCACGGATGGCGTGGGCACCAAGCTCAAGGTCGCCATCGAATCGGGGATCCATGACACGGTGGGCATCGACCTCGTGGCGATGTCGGTCAACGACATCGTGGTGCAGGGGGCAGAGCCCCTGCTCTTCCTCGATTATTTTGCAACCGGCAGGCTTGATGTCACGGTCGGAACGGCCGTGGTCAAGGGCGTGGCCGAGGGGTGCCTTCAGGCCGGCTGTGCGCTGGTGGGCGGCGAGACGGCGGAAATGCCCGGCATGTATGCGCGCGGGGACTATGACCTCGCAGGCTTTGCGATCGGCGCCGTCGAACGCGATCAGGTCCTGCCGCGGCGGGACATGGCCGCGGGCGACGTGATCCTGGGCCTGGCGTCCTCGGGCATCCACTCGAATGGCTATTCGCTGGTCCGGCGCATCGTTGCAAACCAGGGCCTTGGCTATGACAGCCCCGCGCCGTTTGCGCCGGGTGTTTCACTGGGGCGCGCCTTGCTGGCCCCTACGCGCATCTACGTGAAGAGCGCGCTGGCGGCGATCCGGCAGGGCGGCGTCAAGGGATTGGCCCACATCACGGGCGGCGGGCTTACCGAGAACTGCCCCCGCGTGCTGCCTGATGACCTGGACCTGGCGATCGACCTGGGCTCGTGGACGCTGCCGCCAGTGTTCCAGTGGCTCGCGCGCGCGGGAGGGGTCGAAGAGAAGGAAATGCTTCGAACCTTCAATTGCGGCATCGGGATGATTGCCATTGTCGGCCCGCAAGATGCTGACCGCACCGCTGCCGCGTTCGCGGCGGCTGGTGAGCAGGTGTTCCGCTTGGGTGAGCTGGTTGCGGGAAAGGGTGAGCCGCGCGTTCGCTACTCCGGCCGTACCGTTCTCTGATCGCGCCATGACGCGCAAGCGGGTCGGCATTCTCATATCGGGTCGCGGCAGCAACATGCGCGCCCTGATCGAGGCTGCGCAGGCGCCCGACTATCCCGCGGAGATCGCGCTGGTCCTGTCCAGCCGCGCGGATGCGGGCGGGCTTGCGGTCGCGACGTCGCTGGGCATTGCGACGGCTGTCGTCGACCAGGTGCGTTTCGGCCGGGATCGGGAGGCGTTCGATGCAGAGCTTCATCGCGAACTGGACAAGGCACGCATCGCGTTTATTTGCCTGGCCGGCTTCATGCGGATCCTGACGCCAGCCTTTGTTCGCCAATGGGAGGGGCGGATCATCAACGTCCACCCCTCGCTGCTGCCGGCCTTTCGCGGGTTGCATCCGCAGAAACAGGCGCTGGAGGCCGGGGTCTCGGAGGCAGGCTGCACGGTGCACCATGTGGTTCCCGAGCTCGATGCCGGACCGATCATCATGCAGGCCCGCGTGCCCGTGCTTGCAGGGGACAGTGTCGAGAGCCTGAGCCAGCGCATTCTCGCAGCCGAGCACGTGACCTATCCGCTGGCGCTACGCCAGGCGCTTGCCCAGATCCCGTAGCACTTCGCGGGCGGCGTTGTGACCGGGCGCGCCGGTGACGCCGCCGCCGGGGTGTGTTCCCGAACCGCACATGTAAAGGCCCTTCACGGGCGCGCGGTAGTTGCCATGGCCCAGCACGGGCCTCGCCGAGAAAAGCTGATCAAGCGACAATGCGCCGTGCATGATGTCGCCGCCCACCAGGCCAAAGACATCCTCCAGGTCCTGCGGCGTCAGCGCCTGGTAGCCGAGGACAGACTGCGCGAAGCCCGGCGCAAAACGATCGACGGTTGCGATCATGTGGCGGGCCACTTCGTCGCGATGGTCGGCCCACGAACGGCCTTGCCCCAGGGTGGGCGCCACGTGCTGGCAGAAGAGGCTCGCCACATGCTGCCCCTGCGGGGCGAGGCTGTCGTCGAGGGTCGAGGGGATCAGCATCTCGACGATCGGCTCGCGCGACCATCCCTGCTCACGCGCGTCCTGGTAGGCCTTGTCGAGATAGCGCAGGCTGGGCCCGATCACGATGCCGGCCGTCATGTGCGGACCGTTTTCGGGCAAGCATGAGAAACGCGGCAACTCCGACAGCGCGACGTTCATGCGGAAGGTGCCAGAGCCACATCTGTAGCCGCGTATGCGCTCGCTGAAGTCGGACGGCAGCACGGCCGGGTCCACAAGCTTCGTGAACAGCAGCTTGGGGTTCAGGTTCGATATGACCGTCGATGCCTCAAAGCGCTCGCCGTTGTCGGTAACGACACCGGTCACCTTGCCCTGCGACACCAGCACCTCGCGCACGCCGGCGTTCAGCCTGATGTCGACGCCCTTTTCTGACGCGGCCCTGGCCATGGCTTGCGTGATGGCGCCCATGCCGCCCATCGCGTGACCCCAGTCGCCGCGCACGCCGTTCACTTCGCCGAACAGGTGGTGCAGCAGCACATAGGCCGTACCGGGCGCGTAAGGTGTCGCGTAGTTGCCGACGATGCCGTCAAAGCCGAAGATGGCCTTGATCGGGTCACTCTCGAACCAGCCGTCAAGATAGTCGCCGGCCGAACGGGTGAAGATGGCGAGCAGGTCGCGACGCAGCTGCATGGGCATGTCGGCCAGCCGCGTGCCGAGAGACGCGGACTTCAGCAATTCAGGGATTGCTGCAAACCATCCGCCCTCGACCACGTTGGGTGGCGACATCAGCACGAGATCGCGCAAGACGTCCGCCAATACCCCGGTGCGTTCGTAGTAGTTGTCCAGGGCCTCGGCATCGCGGGCGGAGAACCTTGCCACTTCCTGCCTGGTGCCGCCGGCCCCCAGCTTCAGGTAGTTGCGATCGTCCAGCGGCAGGAAATTCGTGAGCTTGCGATGAACGACTTTCAGGCCATGGCGCGCCAGTTCGAGGTCGGCAATGACCTTGGGGTTCAGAAGGCTGACCGTGTAGCTGGCGACTGAGTTGCGAAAGCCGGGATGGAATTCCTCCGTCACGGCGGCTCCACCCACGACGTGGCGGCGCTCAAGCACCGTCACCTTGAGACCTGCGCGCGCCAGGTAGAATGCGCATACGAGGCCATTGTGGCCGCCACCGATGATCAGAACGTCCTGTGTCATGGGCCCGATGCTCCTTGCCTCGCCCGCAGGCGGCTTTGACGTTTGTCACCGAAACGGGACTGGGGGGCAAGACATTCCGGCGCGGGAGCGGTGCCGGCAGGCTGGCCAAATTTACCACGAGGATGTAAGTCCTCGGCGTTTCCTGGAGTTTCAGGGACGGTGAAGGAGAAAGCATGAGCGAACTTGTCCTTGTCACAGGTGGATCGGGGTTCATCGGTGCCCACACGATTGTGCAACTGATCCAGTCGGGCGCGCGCGTCCGCGCCACATTGCGCACACCTTCGCGCGAGGGTGAGGTTCGCGACATGATTGCCGCCGGTGGCGTGCAGGCCGGTGACCGGCTCAGCTTCGTCAAGGCAGACCTGATGTCGGATGATGGCTGGTCCGATGCCGCCAAGGGATGCGATTACGTCCTGCATGTGGCTTCACCCTTCCCGTCCGCCCTGCCCAAGGACGAGAACGACCTGATCATTCCTGCGCGGGAAGGGACGCTGCGGGCCTTGAAGGCGGCAAAGTCGGCAGGCGTGAAGCGAACTGTCGTTACCTCATCCTTCGCGGCCGTCGCCTATGGGCACGAGGCCAATCCGTCCCAGCCCTTCAACGAGGAAAGATGGACCGACCCCAAGGCTCCTGATGCCAGCGCCTATATCAAGTCGAAGGCGATTGCCGAGAAGGCGGCGTGGGATTTTGCCAGACAGGAAGGATTGGAAATCTCGGTCGTCAATCCGGTCGCGGTTCTCGGCCCCCTGTTGGGCCGGGACTTCTCGACATCCATCGAGTTGGTGAAGATCCTGCTCGAGGGCAAGATGCCCGGGTGCCCGAAGATCGGCTTTCCCCTGATCGACGTTCGCGACGTCGCCAGCCTTCACCTGCTTGCCATGCGCCACCCTGCGGCAGCCGGGCAGCGCTTCATCGCCAGCAATGAGGGCTTCTCGTGGCTGGTCGACATGGCGCGCATCCTGAGAGAGCGCCTGGGACCGGAGGCGCGCAAGGTACCGACCCGTACCCTGCCGAACTGGCTGGTGCGCCTGTTCGGCATGATGGATCCCCTCGTGGCGCAGATCGTTCCAGAGCTTGGGCGCGTGCGGCCGGCGACAGGCGCCAAGGCCGTCAGATTGCTGGGTTGGACGCGGATCAGCAATGATGAGGCGATCGAAGCATCGGCGCGCAGCCTCATTGACCTGGGCATCGTGAAACCCTGACGTCCCGGTGACGGATCCATCGCAAGGTATGACAGCGTGCCGGGCTGGTCATTCGGCTTGGGCTGATGCCAAGATGGCGTCATGACGATGCAGCATGAGAAGCCGCTTTCAGCCCTGATCCTCGGCGTCCCGAACCCGGTGAGCATGGGGATTGCGCGCGGGATCATGATGGCCGGGCACCGGCTTGCCGCCATCTGGTATCCGGAACGCCTGCGCAAGACGCCGGAGATGCAGCAGGATCGGCAACTGGCGCAGCGGGCGCCCGGGTTGACGCTGCACGGGATGGAGACCAGGGCCCGGGTGGCTGTGCGCGCCGTGCCCCGGTTCAAGTCCTGGACCGATGCCGCCCCTGCGGCGCGACGGCTTGATGTCGATGTCGTGATCAGCCTGCTTTACCCCGACCGCATCACGCAGTCGGTGCTTGATGCCTTTCCCGGGCGGGTCATAAACCTGCATCCATCATTGCTTCCGGCCTATCGGGGCCCCGACCCCATTTTCAATATGCTCTGGGACGAGACGATCGACCGTCACGGCGGCTTCACGCTTCACCTGGTGTCGCCGGAATTCGATCGCGGAAGCGTGCTTGGTCGTCAGGCGGTCGCGTTCCCTGCCAATCGCAACCTTAGCGCCTATTACATGGAACTCGTGAAAGCCGGTACGTCGCTTCTGGCGTCACACCTTCCTTCCCTGAGGAAAGGCCCGCTTGTCGGCGAGCCGCAGGTCGACGACGGGGCGTCGCCGCAGGGAAACCGGAAACCCCGGGATGCCCGCCTTGATGCCAGCCTGACACGCGCGCGGGCTTCGTGGCTGTGCACCACCATTCCCCAGATGACCGCGCTCAGGATCGAGGGACTTGCGCCCACGGTCCACGTCACCGGGTTTGTGTCGTCGGTTGCCCAGAAAACGGAAAGGCCGCCCGCTTTCGCCGACGGCCTTGCTTCATTTGATGTCGCGGACGGGCATGTCACCGTACGCGCAAGCCAGACAGGCGCCGCCTAGAAACGGAAATTCACACCCGCCTGCAGCACATGGGCCTGCGCGTCGAAGTCCGCATTCGCCAGGCCAGCCAGACCATTGTAGTCGTCCTGGTCCATCGCCGCAGACTTGAAGCGGTAACCGACGTCCAGCACCACGTTGGTGCTGATGTTCGAGCGGAAACCCGCACCCAATTGCCAGGCAAAACCCGAACCCGTGTCCTCGACACCGTCGCCCGAGAGAGCCACCCACGTGATGCCCAGACCGGCGCCGACATAAGGCGTGATGCTGGCGTCGACGGGAATATCCAACCACGCATTGCCCAGAACAGACAGCGCGTCCATGTCGACGGCAGAGATGCCGCACTTGCCTACGGTACAGGCTCCGTCTGCGCTCCAGTTGGAGACTTCCAGTTCAACGCGAACATTGTCGCGAACCTGGGTACCGACCACGCCACCCAGCGCGAAGCCGGTGTCCATTTCGATGCGGTCGACCTCGTTGAGATCCCAGTCTTCAGGCCAGGCGACGCCCGCGAAGAGACCCGCGTACCAGCCGCCGTTTGCCGCCTGCCCGCCCGAAGACATGCCATCGGCGTGCACGGGGGCTGCAGAAAGCGCCAGCGCCAACGCGCCGCCGGCGAGAAGTGTTTCAAGTCTTTTTGCCATTGCAAGGGCTCCTCGTTGTGGCCGGCACCATACGCTTGCCGCGAGGGAACTCAATGCACATCCGTCACAATTTCGGCCGTCCGAGGCGCTACGCAATCATACGCAGCGCCTCGTATTTTCAGTTTTCGCAGCCCTCACGATTGGCTCAATCATCCATCAACTTGCGGGTGAGGTAGGTGTATTCCAGCGCCACGCGCTTGGCGCGCTCGCGCTGGTTGGCTGCGGCGGCGTGACCGCCGTCAATGTTCTCGTAGTAGAGGAAAGGCAAGCCCATCGCTTCCATCCGGGCCGCCATCTTGCGGGCGTGACCGGGATGGACGCGGTCATCCTTGGATGACGTCACGAAGAAGGGCTCCGGATAGGTCGTCCCCGCCTTCAGGTTATGATAGGGCGAGATCTTCCGCAGGAATGCACCCTCGGTTGCGTCATCCGGATCCCCGTACTCGCCCACCCATGACGCGCCCGCGAGCAGCTTGTGATAGCGCAGCATGTCGAGCAGCGGCACCTGGATGAGGACGGCATTCCAGAGGTCGGGGCGCTGTGTCAGTTGCACGCCCATGAGAAGGCCCCCGTTCGATCCACCCATGATGCCCAGGCGACGCGGGGTCGTTACCTTGCGCGCGACGAGGTCGTTGGCCACAGCGACGAAGTCATCGTAGATGACCTGACGACTGGTCTTCAATCCGGCCTGGTGCCATGCGGGGCCGAACTCGCCACCGCCGCGGATGTTGGCAAGGACGTAGACGCCACCCCGCTCGAGCCAGAGCTTGCCCATGGTGCCCGAATAGGCGGGCGTCATCGACACCTGAAACCCACCATACGCGTAGAGCAGCGTGGGATTTGTGCCATCAAGCTTCAGGCCCTTGCGATGCATGATGAAGTAGGGAACGCGCGTTCCATCGGGCGATGTCGCTTCATGCTGTGCCACCGTCATGTCGCTACCGTCGAAACGCGGCGGCAGAGACTTCACACGTTCGAAGGCGTTCTTCAGGACGTCGCCGTGGTAGAGCGCGTCCGGTTCCAGAAACCCCGTTACCGTGACGAACACCTTGTCGTCTTCATCACGGGCACTGACCACGCTGATCGAGGCGTTGGCAGGCAGTGCCAGCTTCTTCCGCTCCCATTTCTTGCCGTTGAAGTTGAACGCGTAGAGCGCCCCCTTCACGTTTTCGTAGACCGAGACCAGCAGTCGGTTGCGGGTGCTGGAGACCTGTTCGATCGCCTCACGGGCGCCTGGTGCAAACACCAGGGTTGGCCTGGCGAAGGCAGGATCGGCCTTCAGCGCCTCGAGATTGAAGGAAAGCAGCGACCCCTTCGCGTAGGCCGTGCCCTCCCAGGTCCAGTCTTCCTCGATCGATATCACGAGTTGCTTCTGGACAAGTCCCTGCAGCGTCGACTTGAGCGGAAACGGCAATTTCCGGGCCCCGGTCGGCGTTTCGATGAACGTCTCGGTCTCGAAGAATGAAGGGGAACGGCTGAACATGACGGCTTGCACGGTGCCGCTCTTGTCACGCAGGACAATTGCGCCAGCCGAGACATCCGTCTGGTTGCCGCGGTAGACCTCAACAGCCTGCTCGATGGGCGTCCCGCGCTTCCACTTCTTCACGACGAACGGGTAGCCGGACTCCGTCATTGTCCCGGGACCCCAGTCGCGCGCGACGTAGAGTGTGTCGGCATCGAACCAGTCTGCGTTCTGCTTGCCATCAGCGAGGCGGAAGCCGCCGGCGACAAACGACTTTGCGGTCGCGTCAAATTCGCGGAGCTCGACTGCATCCTTGCCGCCGTTGGACAGGCTCACGAGGCAAAGGGTCTCGGCGGGTGGCAGGCAATTCGACCCCTTGAACACCCAATTGGCACTCTCGGCCCGTGTAAGGGCGTCGATGTCCAGAACGGTCTCCCAGGCGGGGGTGTCGGTCAGATAGGACTCAAGCGTCGTGCGCCTCAGCAAGCCGCGCACGTTGGCCTGGTCCTGCCAGAAATTCGAGACTTTCCCGGCGCGGAAGGATGGCGCGGGGATACGGTCCTTGGCCTCGAGAATTGCCAGGGCCTTGGCTTCGAGATCCACATAGCGCGCGTCGGCCTGCAGCAGCTTCAACGAACGCTCGTTCTGGGCCTTGACCCAGGAAAGCGGCTTTTCTCCCTCGACGTCCTCAAGCCACAGGAAGGGATCGTCTGCCTGGGCCATGGCTGCTCCTGTCAGGGCGCATGCTGCTGCGAGCATGGCCGTCGCGATGAACTTCTTCATGGTGATCGAACTCCGGATACTAGAGGGCATAGGCAAGGCCGGTGGCGGACAGGACCTTGCGCTCCTGCGTGATGCTCGAGGCAAAGCCCGGCCTTGCCAGCGTTTCCTTCAGGAACCTGAGCAGGTTGGGATATCTTGCAGCATCAGGCGCGAAGCCGGCATGGGCCACATTCACGAACGGCGATGCGACAGCGATGTCGGCAATCGTGAAACTGTCGCCCACGAAGTACTTCCTGCCCTGGAGGTGGCCTTCGTAGTAGTCGAGGAAATGGGGCACTTTCGTTTCCCAGGTCTCCCGCGCCGTTGCCGTGTCGGGCGCCTTTCCCGTCAAGGCGTTCAGCACGACAGGGCGGAACATGCCAAGCCCGGTGGTCGCGGAGAAATCGCTGTCGGCGTATTCCTCGAACCAGAGCGCCTGACCGTAGGCAAAGGGCTCTGCCGGATAGAGCGCCGGGTTGGGACACTTCTTCTCGAGGTAACCGCATATC
Source organism: Alphaproteobacteria bacterium (assembly GCA_040381215.1). Lineage (GTDB taxonomy): Bacteria > Pseudomonadota > Alphaproteobacteria > Micropepsales > Micropepsaceae > SZUA-430. Next base: position 21,846 of record JBEIHO010000009.1, read on the forward strand.
GCCGACGAGTCGGCGATTGTTGCGTCAGGCCCCACGCTGTCGTCGCGCAGGACCGGGATGCGCTTGAGCGGCGAGATCTTTTCAAAGCCCTGCGGTGGCGCAAAGGGCGAGACAGGATCAAGCTTGTAGTCCAGTTGCTTCTCCGCAAGGACGACGCGCACCTTGCGCACGAAGGGCGACAGCGGTGCCCCGATGACCGTCAGTGTCATTCAACTCTCCCGTGACTGGACCATTTCCGGGCGCTATTTCGTCCATGGGAACAGTTGATTGCAATGCCCATGATGCCCCTGCCCGGCCTGCGGGATCAGGGCCGAGCGCGAGCGCCAGCGCGTCAGCGGCCCAGTGCTCGTCAAAGCTGAAGCCCAGCGCCTGCGCCCGGGCGGGAACAACCCGCTGCGAGGCGAGGAAAATCGACGCCATCTCGCCCAGGCCTCGCCTCAGCGCCCACGCAGGCGCCCACAGGAAAAGCGGGCGGCGCAGGCTGCGGGCCATGGCTTGCTGAAACTCGGCATGGCGCAACGGTTGCGGGGCCACGGCGTTCACGGCACCTTGCCAATGCTCATTGTCGATGGCGCTGACAATCATGCGTACGAGGTCGCTGCGCGTGATCCAGGACATCCACTGTCGACCACTCCCGAGCACCGCCCCCAGGCCCAGCCTTGCGGGAAGCGCCATCATCGGTAACGCTCCCCCCTCCCGGTCGAGGACGAGCCCGATGCGCAGGCAGACCACGCGCACACCCAGCGCGCGCGCCTTGCCGGCTTCGGCTTCCCAGTCCCGGCACAGGGTGGCTGCAAAGTCGCTGCCGGCGGGTGCGTCCTCGTCAAGGATGATGTCTCCGGCGTCGCCAAAGTACCCGATGGCGGAACCGCTCACCAGGACGCGCGGCCGCGCCTCGAGCGTGCCGAGCCAGGTCACAAGGCGCGCCGTGAACTGAACGCGCGAGCTGCGGATTGACTGCCGGCGTGCCGCTGTCCACGGCAAACCGATGATCGGCGCCCCTGCCAGGTTGACGACGGCATCGATGCGCGTTTCCTTCGGCAGCTCATCCAGATCCGAGACATGATGGACGTGGTCGCCCAGCAGAACGCGCGCCTGACGGGGATCGCGCGACAGAACCATCACCCTGTCGCCGCGCGCTTGCAGGCGCGCAACCAGGTGGCTGCCGATGAAGCCCGTGCCGCCTGTAACAAGGACCGTGCGGCCGCTTGATGCTGCTGGGGCCACCGGTGGCTTCATGCGACCGAGACTTCGCACGGCCATGGCATTTCGCACGGCGAAGGCGAACACACCGATGGCCGCGGCCGTGAAGAACCACGAGAACAAGCCGTGGTCGACGGGCGTGAAGCCGGTCGGACCCGCGGCCTGCGTGATCAGCCATGGCACGACCAACAACAGGAAGCCGCCGTAGGAAATGGCCAGCACCGTATGCAGGATCCGCTCGAAGGCGGGCAGCTTGCGGGTGCGGTCTTCTTCAAGGAAGTCGGCCAGGGTTATCACGACTTCGATGGCGAGCAGCGCCAGCACCGCGATTGCCGCAAGGCCAGTGGGCGTGACCCAGGCGAACAACAGGAACAGGACGCCGTAGATTGCCTCGCGACCGCTGTGGAGGGCGAGCTCGCGGCGGGCGGAGGGACGCGATGGCAGCCGCTCGGTGATCTCGTGGTGGAGAACATTGTCCAGCGCACCAAAGAGGATCTGGAAGGTCAAAAGCGAGAGCATGGAAAGGGTCATCGTGGTTGCTCCTGCGGATCAAGGAAGGTCCCGTCCTGCCAGACGGTCTGGCCAAACCAGGGATGGTCGAAAGACAGTGTGAAACGGAATGCCCCGTTGCCGATTTCGGTGTGACGCACCTCGGCGATGCCGGGGGTAAGCCAGAGCGGCAACTCGATGCTGATGCCGCGGAAGCGCCAGTAGAAGCTTCGGGCGCGAAAGACGAGGCTGCCGCTGTCTGCGAAGACGTCGAGCAACATTGTCCATCCGCCGGCGCAGCACTCGAACAGGCGGCCGTCTTCAGAAAGCCGCTTGATCGAACGCACCCGGAAGGCCATGCCCGCAGGCCCCTTGTACACCCGTGTCCAGGACATGCCGCCGTCCTGTTCGCCGACATGGACCGTCGCGCCGTGTCTTCCCGTCACGACGGGCAGCGGCGCTCCGAAGGGAAGCAAGGCCATGGCAAAGAGGTGGCCGATCCACGACAGACGGGTTTCAGCCTGCCCTTCATAGCGCGCAGGCGCGGTGCGCTCGAACCGCTGGCGCACCGGTGCGGGCAAGGACAGCCAGGCGCGGGCGCCAATGATGCGAAGGATCGTGTCGTTGCGTCCGTCGACGAACGCCTCGGTCGTGGCCCTCGGCCCGTGCCACAGCCAGTTCGAGATGGCCTGCGCCATGACTAGCCTGCCTTCTTGCTGACAAACCGGACGACGCCGGCCCCCAGGCGTATCAATCTCTGCAGCGTGGGACGCGGCACGCGTCGCATCTGCTCGTACCAACCCGTCATCCGTTCGATGAACCCGAGCATCTCGTCGAGCCTGGCGCGGATATCGGCTGGGGTCTCGGGGTCGGCTTCGGCCATGGCCTTCGCGTCGCGCAGGACACCCAGCGTCGGATCAATCTCGCGCTTCTTGCGCTCGTCGACGATGGACTGGACGATGTCCCATGTATCGCCTTTGACTTCGTAATAATTGCGGCGGTCGCCGATGACGTGCACAAGCGTCACCAATCGATAGGACTGCAACTCGTCGAGCGAGGTCGAAGCGTTCGAGCGGGCGATGCCCAGGGTTTCGGAAATCTCTTCTGCCGTCATGGCGCGGCCCGTCACCCACAGCAGCGCATGGATCTGCGCGACCGAACGGTTCACCCCCCAGCGCGCGCCCATTTCACCCCAGTGGAGGACGATTTTCTCGAGGACTGCAGGCACCGGCATGGGCGCACCTGACACTTATTTCTGTCATGACAGAATTTACTGACTCTTCTGCCGGAATTCAAGATCCGCCACAGCGACCCTTTCGCGCATGAAAAAGGCGCCGGGTCCTGCGACCCGACGCCTCAGCGTCACTGCCTTGCGGCCCTGGCGGCTGCTAGCCGACGATTTCGGTGTCCGCGAAGAAGAACTTGATCTCGTTGGCCGCATTCTCGGCGCTGTCAGAGCCGTGGACGGAGTTGGCCTCGATCGATTCCGCAAAATCCTTGCGGATCGTCCCGGCCGCAGCCTTGGACGGATCGGTTGCGCCCATGACTTCGCGGTTCTTCGCGACGGCGTTTTCACCCTCGAGGACCTGCACCACGACCGGACCCGAGATCATGAATTTGACCAGGTCGTTGAAGAAGGGGCGCGCCTTGTGGACGGCATAGAACGCCTCGGCCTGCGTCTGGGACAGCCAGAGGCGCTTCTGCGCCACGACCCGCAGCCCTGCGGTCTCGAAACGGTCGATGACCTTGCCGGTCAGGTTGCGGCGGGTGGCGTCTGGCTTGATGATCGAAAGCGTGCGTTCGGTCGCCATGGCGGGTAAATCCTTGGTTGATCGGTGGAAATGGTTGGCGCCCATATACCGATGCCCCCCTCCCGCCGCAAGCGGGCTGCCCTACCCCTTTTTGCCGCGGCCTCACCGTTCACCCTTCCCCTCGCGGCAGAAGCGTTCTAGAGAGCGCGCCAAATGCTGCGGATCAACGACCTCACCTACCGGATCGAAGGACGCCCCCTGTTCGAGCAGGCGGGCGCGAATATCCCTTCGGGTCACAAGGTTGGCCTTGTCGGACGGAATGGAACCGGCAAGACCACGCTGTTCCGGCTGATCCGGGGTGAAATCGAAAGCGACGGCGGCGACATCTCGATTCCCCGGGAATGGCGCATTGGCGGGGTAGCGCAAGAAGTACCCGGCGGGCCCACCACCCTCATCGACACCGTCCTTGAAGCTGATGTCGAGCGAACCGCATTGATGACGGAAGCCCTCACGGCGAGCGACCCGATGCGCATCGCGGAGATCGAAACACGACTGATCGACATCGGGGCGCACCGGGCCCCCGCGCGCGCAGCCGAGATCCTTGCCGGCCTTGGCTTCGATGCCGAGGCGCAGCAGAGACCCTGCTCCGACTTTTCGGGCGGGTGGCGCATGCGCGTGGCGCTTGCGGCCGTGTTGTTTTCCAATCCGGAGCTGCTGCTGCTGGACGAGCCAACCAACTATCTCGACCTCGAGGGGTCGTTGTGGCTGGAGCAATATCTCAAGCGCTACCAGGGCACGTTGCTGCTGATCAGCCATGACCGGGGGCTGCTCAACACGGCCGTGGATTCCATCCTGCACCTGGAAGAGCGCAAACTGACCTTCTATACGGGCACGTATGACACATTCGAGCGGACGCGCGCCGAGCGCATGGCGGTCGCCGAAGCGCAGCGGACCAAGCAGGAGACGCAGCGCAAGCACATGCAGGCTTTCGTCGACCGCTTCCGCTACAAGGCGTCGAAGGCGCGTCAGGCCCAGAGCCGGCTGAAGGCCATTGCCAAGCTGCAACCCGTCGCCGGGATCTCGAATGAGCGCGTCGCGCCGTTCCGTCTGGGCGAACCGGAGGAATTGTCGCCACCGCTTCTCGCCCTCGACCGCGTTGTTGCAGGTTATGGCGATCGCGTCGTGCTCTCGTCGATGGACCTGCGCATCGATCCCGACGACCGGATTGCCCTTCTGGGTGCCAACGGAAACGGCAAATCCACGTTTGCAAAGCTGATCTCGAGCCGGCTCAAGCCGATGGATGGATCCATCACCAAGGCGCGACGGCTGCGCATAGGCTACTTCGCGCAGCACCAGCTTGACGAGATGCCTGCCAACGTGACCCCGGTGCAGCAACTCATGCGGCTGATCCCGAACCTGCGCGAGCAGGACGCACGCAACCGCCTGGGGACTGCCGGCTTCCCGGAGTCCAAGGCCGACACGGCGATCGGCAATCTGTCCGGCGGCGAGCGGGCACGCCTCCTGATCATGATTGCCGCCCTCGATGCGCCACACCTGCTTATCCTGGACGAACCGACGAACCATCTCGACATCGACAGCCGCGAGGCGCTGGTGATGGCGCTCAATGAATATCCCGGCGCCGTGCTGCTGATCAGCCACGACCCTCATCTCATCGAGACCTGCGCCGACAGGCTGTGGCTGGTCGGCAATGGCCGCGTGTCACCATTCGATGGGGATATGGAAGACTATCGCCGGATCCTGCTGGACGAACGCAAGCCTTCAGGCGGCAAGGCCGCGGCCACCACGGCGGGAAAGGCTTCGCGGGCAGAAGAGCGCCGGCTGGCGGCCGACCGCAGGGCGCAACTGGCGCCCCTCAAGCGCAAGGCCGATGAGGCCGAGAAGAAGATCGCGAAACTGCAGGCCGAACTCAACAAGCTCGACGCCACGCTCAACGATCCGGGGCTTTATGAAAAGGATCCGGCCAAGGTCACGACGCTGACACGCCAGCGCGCCGACCTGCAGCGACAAATTGAAGACGCAGAGGCATCGTGGCTCGAGGCCAGCGAGGCGCATGAGGTTGCCTTGGCGGCCCTCGAAACGGGCGCCTGAGCGCCATTAAGTACCGATTAACCGCGCCGGACGCACTCTGAGGTTGCTGATTCGCGATGATCAGTTTCTTCTTGGGGGCAGGACTTCACTTAATGAGCACGGCCACGACGCCTGACACGCAAATGCGCGTGCTGAAAGACTGGGCTATCGAACGGATGACCACGGGCACCCAGACGCCCTATGCGTGGTTCCAGTGCATGAAACTCATCGAAGTGCTCGATGCCTTCCTTGAGGCGGGCGAAGACGCCGGCATTCACGAGCCCCTGCCCAAGGCGCAAACGCGCAAGCGGGTGCGGCAGAAGGCGATGCCCTCGAACGTCGTTCCGTTTGACGCGGCGTTGCGCCAGCGGGCGGCTGAATAGGCTTGCACCGGGCCTTGTTCGGCCTCTACCGGCCAGCTTAGCCTTCGGGACGCGCCTTGCGGTTCGACTTTTGGCTGACTTCCAGCCGCCCTGACTTTTCTGCTAGGAGTCCTCGGCGACCGCCACGAGCGGTGAAGTGCCGGGGCTCAGCATTCCAATGTTCAGGTTCAGCGTTCTGTTCTTTTTTCTGGTTTACGCTGCGGCAGGGGCGGATGCGTCGCCATGGCGTGCCTCTTACTTCCCGAATGTCATCCTGACTGACCAGGATGGAAAGAAGCACCGCTTCTACGACGATCTCATCAAGGACAAGATCGTCACCATCAATTTCATGTTCACGACGTGCAAGGACATCTGTCCGCTGGATACGGCAAATCTGCTGCGGGTGCAGGAGTTGCTGGGTGATCGCGTCGGCAAGAACGTGCACATGTACTCGATCTCGATCGACCCCGAAAACGATACGCCTGCAGCGCTGAAGCGGTACATGCAGACCTATGGCGTCAAGCCTGGCTGGACGTTCCTGACCGGCAAGAGGAAGGACGTGGACCTGCTGATCAGCAAGCTCGCCATGCGCGTCTCCAACCCCGGAAGCCCGCAGGACCACGATACAAGCATACGGCTTGGAAACGAGAAGCTCGGGCAATGGATCAAGAGGTCGGTCTTCGATGACCCGAAGATCCTGGCCAACCTGCTGACGGACACGCTGACCAATTACGACGTGAGCCTCTCCCAGACGCACAAGGGGTACGAGGCGGCGCCTGAGGTGAAGCTCAATTCGCGCGGCGAGTACCTCTACCGGACCCGCTGCCAGGCGTGCCACACGATCGGTGGCGGGGATCGGCTGGGGCCGGATCTGGCAAACGTGGCTTCGGCGCGGCCACGGCCGTGGCTTCGGCGGTGGCTGAAGGAGCCCGACAAGATGATCGCGGAGGGTGATCCGGTGGCTCTGGCCCTGCTCGAGCAATACCGTAACCTGCCGATGCCCAATTTCGGGTTCGGCGACATCGAGGTCGATGCCTTGATCGCCTACATGGAAGAGATGGACGCAAAGAAGGCGTCGCCGCAGCCTGACGCCCGCAAGTGAATCTCCGGCAGGTTCAGGCCACGACCGCCTGACGCACCACGCGCTCGGCCGGCAGTTCGGCCCAGATCGTCGACCCGATCCCCGGCGCGCTCTCAAGATGCAGGCGGCCGCCGTGGGCCTCGACCAGCTGCTTGCAGATCGACAGGCCGAGGCCTGTGCCACGCCCCTCGACGGTGTAGGCATCAGATCCCTGCTCGAAGGGTAGCAAGACACGCTCGAGGACCTCGGGGGTCATTCCGACGCCACTGTCCTTCACGCCAAGGCTCAACCGTCCATCAGCTGACTGCCGGCAGAATACGACGGCTTCACTTCCTGGCCTGCTGAACTTGATCGCGTTGGACAGGAGGTTGACGAGGATCTGCTTGACGGCCCGCTCATCGGCCACGATCACGGCGTCGAGGGCAAAGTTCATGGCAAGACCGATGCTGCCGCGATCGGCCTGAGGCTCGACCAGGCGCATCGCGTCATGGGCAATGTCCTGCAGCCTGACCGCTTCAAAAACAAGCTCGTGCTTTCCGGCCTCGATCTTGGCGATGTCCAGCAGGTCGTTGATCATGTGCAGCAGATGCTGCCCGCTGGCGTGGATGTCATCGACATAGGCCGCGTAGCGGTGTGGCGTGACGGGACCAAATGTGCGCTGGCGCATGAGATCCGTGTAGCCGATGATCGCGTTCAAGGGCGTCCGCAGCTCGTGGCTCATGGATGCGAGAAAAGCGCTCTTTGCCTCATTGGCCCTCACAAGGGCTGCGGCAAGGTCTTCGTTTTCGAAACGAAGCTTCAGCGCGATGCTGTAGCTGCGCGCGGCCTTCATGCCATAGGTCACGAGGATCAGCATGAAGATCGGCAGCAAGATCATGAAGACCTTGGACAACATGTCGCCATGCAACAGGAAGGCTGCCATGCTGATCGACGCCAGGCTGGTCAAGGCCGGTACCAGGGCTTCAAGGCAGACGGCGAGGATGAAGAAATACGAGACCATGACCCCCAGCATCAGCGTGCAGAGGATGGCCTGGTTCACCGTGTTGGTTTCATCCCAGAATATGAACAAGAGCGATCCCCAGACCAGCGAGTGGGAACACCACAGAGCCGTCAGGACCAGCTTCCAGAAGCGCGGCGAGTATCTGGCCTCAGCCTTCTGATAACAAAGATAGACAAATGTCGCTGTCGCCGCCCATGTCGTCACGAGAAGCATGAAGGCCGCACCCACCGCCGGGCTCGATTGGCCGATCCACGGGAACAGGCCACACATGAGCACGCTCATGATCAGCGCAATGGGTGCACCGTCCGCGTAGGTCAGCCAGCTCCCAAACGCCAGGCGCACCTTCTCGCGTTCGATCCTCTCTTCGGTTTCGGCCGGAAGAGGCGTTGCGCTGGCTGATTGGTCCAATTGAGACGTCCCGGGTGCTTTGCGGCCAGCAATCTAGGACAGGATGAGTGTGCATCGGGTTAGCGGGGGGCCCGTGACGGGTCGGCGGGCGAGACACCGCTGTTTCTTGGTTAGCGATCCCCTAAGGCTGTCGGCGGCGGCTTGCACCCCTGTCCCGCATGGTCCAATCCTGCATGTGTCATCTGCGGGGCAGATTCCTGCGTAGGAGATCCCATGGGCACCATTTCCGCGACTGATATCCTTCTCGTCAACGCCTCGATCTCTGCGGCATGCTTCCTTGTGCTCTGGCTTGTCAGCTTGCGGATCCGGGATGTGAGCTTCGTGGATAGCTGGTGGGCGCTTGGCATCGTCGTGCTGGCCGTATCTACCTTTGTCCAGCTGCCCTCTGCGGGGATCCATGCGACCCTGCTGGTCGTGCTGGGGTGCGCATGGGGGCTGCGTCTCGGGATCTATCTGCTCTGGCGATGGCTCAAGCATGGGGTCGATGCGCGTTACCGCGCCATCATGAAAAGCGCCGAGGTGCGGCGCGGCTGGAGCTTTGCGTTCACGGCCGGCGTGCAGGTTTTCCTGCTGCAGGGGATCCTGCAGTTCATCGTCGCCTTGCCTGTCCAAATGGGACAGATCGGCGAGGCGTCTCCCACGCTCGGCCTCGTCGCCCTGGCGGGCGCAGGCATTGCGCTTGCGGGGCTTGCGTTCGAAACCATCGGCGACTGGCAGCTGGTACGCTTCAAGGCCAACCCGGAAAACAAGGGACGGGTGCTGGATACCGGCCTGTGGCGGTACACGCGGCATCCGAACTATTTCGGCGATGCGTGCGTCGGCTGGGGGCTGTTCCTGATTGCCAGCGAAACAACGCTGGGCTTGTGGACGCTGCCCGCCCCGGTCCTTCTCACCTTCCTGCTGACGCGGGTCAGCGGCGTGCCGCTTCTGGAAGACCAGTTGGGCAAGACCCGCCCCGGCTATGCGGATTATGTCGCCCGGACGCCCGCTTTCGTTCCCTGGTTTCCCCGACGCAAACAGGGATGAGCCTCCGTCAGGCCTTTTTTTCCCATTTGCCGGTGTCTGATTGCTGCCAGTAGGTGGTGGCGAAGCCTGTCGTGCGGGCCAATTTCCAGTTGGCGCGCGCGGCTTCAATCGCGGCGGGATCGCGCCCGTCGAAAAGAAGAACGATGCGCTGGTAGATGCCGAGAGCGTCCTCAGACCAGGTCGCCGGCGCGGCGCCGTCTGCGAAAAAGGCGACGCTGGCGCTGTTCAGGTTGCGGTCATCCATGGTCAGCAGCACGGGCTGACTTGACGCGCGCGGGTCGTCGAAAGTTGCATGCGGCAGGAAGCTGTCGTCACGAAAGGTCCAGAGGTGGCTATCGAGCACCTCCAGACGCTCGGATGAACCCACGCAAACCAGCGCCTTCCATCCGCGCTCGAGCGTCCGCTCGAGCAGACCGGGCAGGACTTCTTCAAGCCCTGCCCGCTCAAGGTGATAGAAAAGGATCTCCGTCATCAGCCTTCGTAGTGGTCGGCCACGAGGCGATTGAGCAACCGCACGCCATACCCGCTTGCACCCTTGGGCATGACACCGCGCGCCTCTTCGGCCCACGCCGTGCCGGCGATATCGAGGTGCGCCCACGGAACCTTGTTCACGAAGCGCTGCAGGAACGCCGCGGCCGTTATGGAGCCGCCGAACTGACCACCAATGTTCTTCATGTCGGCAATGGGGCTGTCGATCATCTTGTCGAAGCGGTCATTGAGCGGCATGCGCCAGAGCTCTTCGCCCTCGGCCTTGCCTGCCGCCAGAAGCCGCTCGGCGAGTTCGTCGTTGTTCGAGAACAGGCCGGCAATCTCCAGGCCGAGGGAAACGCGGATCGCGCCCGTCAGCGTCGCCAGGTCGACCATGAATTTCGGCTTGAAGCGACCCTGCGTGTACCAGAGTGCATCAGCCAGCACGAGCCTGCCTTCTGCGTCGGTATTGAGGATTTCGACCGTCTGGCCTGACATCGACTTGACGACATCGCCGGGCCTTTGTGCGTTGCCGTCGGGCATGTTCTCGACAAGACCGATCACGCCGATGGCATTCACCCTGGCCTTGCGGCCGGCAAGCGTGTGCATCAGGCCCGTGACCGTGCCGGCGCCGCCCATGTCGTATTTCATCGCGTCCATGCCGGCTGCCGGCTTGATCGAGATGCCGCCGGTGTCGAACGTGACGCCCTTGCCCACGAAGGCGACGGGCGCGGCGCCCTTGTCCTTGGCGCCCTTCCACTGCATCACGACCAGCTGGGACTCGCGGACAGAACCCTGCCCGACCCCCAGAAGCGTGTGCATGCCAAGCTTTGTCATTTCCTTCTCGCCGAGGATTTCGACTTCGACGCCGAGCTCCTCGAGCTTTCGGGTGCGCTTGGCGAATTCCTCGGGGTGGAGGACATTGGGCGGCTCCGAGACCAGGTCGCGCGTGAAGAACACGCCGCGGGCAATCGCCTCGGGTGCTTTCCAGGCCTTCTTGGCCTCGGCCGGATCAGCCGTCTGCACCGTGAGTTTGGCGAGCGAGGGCTTGTCGGTCTTCTTCTGTGTCGTGCGATAGATGTCGAAACGATAGCTGCGAAGCACCGCACCCAACGCCGCGGCGGTAGCAAGCTCGGCGCCGTCATCAGACTTTACGTCAAGGCGAAGGGTGGCCGACTTTTCCCCGCTGGTCAGCAGGCGCGCGACCACGGTTGCGCCGAATTCCTGGGCCTCGCCCGGGCCGAAGCTGGTTTCCTTGCCGATCCCGACGAGCAGGAGCCGGTCGAGATCCAGCCCGGCAGGGGCCAATATCTCGGCAACCTGGCCTCTTGCTCCCGTGAATCGCACCGTCTTGAGGGCGCGCGACACGGCGCCCTTGGAGCGGCGGTCAAGGTCGAGGAGCGTTTCGCGCAGGTTGTCCTCGAATTCGGGTACGCCAACCGCGAGCACGCCTTCATCGGAGGCTCCGGTCTTTGAAAAACTGATCTGCATGGAATGTCGGCTCTCGGGTCAGGAAAACGGGAGACAATGGAACGGGGTTATTGCGTCAGCATCGCGCCTGCATTATTCGAGACGCTGCATGCAGCTAGCCTGCTGCGCCGCTGAAAGCAAACGGATAACCTCGCGGTAACGTTTCGGGTTGTACCCAGAACGCGTGCCAAAGTGAAGCAAGCTGTTCGGTGTCCAACCACAGGTCAGGGACCTTATGTCCGGATTGTCATCCTATATCTTCCGGCAAGTCCTCGGGCCCCTGGTTTTCTTCACTTTTTCGGTGCTCGGCGTGGCCTGGCTCTCGCAGTCGCTGCGGTACCTCGACGTGGTGGTCAACCAGAGCCAGTCGGCGCTCACCTACATCTACCTGACTGTGCTGGCCCTGCCGCAGACGATCGGCTTGCTGCTGCCGTTCGCGGTGTTCATCGCTGTCATCTATGCCCTCAACCGGCTTTACGTCGAAAACGAACTGGTGGTGATCTGGGCTGCCGGGTTCAACCGCTGGGCCGTGATCTGGCCGGTGCTTGCCGTTGCCCTGCTGGCCACCCTGGTCGCCTACGTCACCAATCTGGTGATCATGCCGGCGGGCATGCGGGAGGTGAAGGACAAGGTCTTCGAGATCCGCGCGGACCTTGTGAACACCTTTGTTCGAGAAGGTGCCTTTACCAATCCGACAAACGGCCTGACCGTCTATGTGGCCGAGAACAATTCCAACGGCGACATCCGCGGGATGCTGGTGCATGACGCCCGCAATCCCAAGGGAATTGCGACCTACATGGCAGAGCGCGGCATGCTGGCGGACACGCCGGCCGGGCCGCGCCTGATCATGTTCAATGGCAACGTGCAGTGGGTCGAGGGTGGGCCGGGAAAGGTGAAACGGCTCAGCTTCGAGCAGTACACGTTCGATCTCAGCCAATTCGACAAACGCCGGGACCAGAGCGCGCGGGAAGCCAGCGAGCGCTATCTCGGCGAACTGCTGAACCCCGAAAAGACACTGCCGGAGAAGGCTCGCAAGAAATTCCATGCCGAGGCCCATAACCGCCTGAGCGGGCCACTTTATTGCATCGTCTTTGCCCTCATCGGTGTCTATGCGCTGGTTGGTGGGGACTTCAACCGCAAGGGCTATGGCGGGCGCATCGCCCTGGCTTTCGCGATCATGCTGGCCGTCAGGCTGCCCGGGTTTGGCATCCAGTTGCTGACCAATTCGACGCCCGATGCGGCGATCGCCATGTATGTATGGCCGGCCCTCTGGATCGGAGGCCTTCTTCTGGTCCTGTCGATACCCCGTTTTGAACTGCTGAGGCGTGGCAGAGGCCAGGCTGCCAGCGAGGGGGCGGTGGCCGCATGAACCTGAGCTGGACACTCTTTCGCTATATCGCGCGGCAATTCCTCACCAGTGTTGGCTATGTCTTCCTGTTCTGCCTGACGCTGGCTTTCGTGATCAGCGTGGTCGAGTTGCTGACGCGGGCTTCGGGGCGCGAAAGCGTGCCTTTCAGCGTCATCCTCACGATGGCGGCCCTGAAGTTGCCGAACCTGACCGAGAAGATGATGCCTTTCGCGGTCATGTTTGGCGCGATCTGGTGCTTCGCGCGCATGACACGAAGCCAGGAATTGGTCGTGGCGCGCGCTGCGGGCGTCTCGGCCTGGCAGTTCCTGGCACCCGCCCTCGTCTCAGCCCTCGTCCTGGGGGGCTTCATGATGACGGTCTACAACCCCGTCGCCGCAAGCCTGATCGCCCGCTACGAGGTGCTTCAGGCGCGCTACATCGCCGGTCGGCCTTCGCTCCTGGCCGTTTCCAAGAACGGTCTGTGGCTGCGGCAAGGTGACGAGAAAGGACAGACCGTTATTCACGCGCGAAACGTGTCCAATAGCGGCCTGCAACTGGAAGATGTAATTCTTTTCATCTATGAGGCGAACAACCAGTTCAAAGGCCGAATCGATGCCACGAGCGCGAAGCTTCGGGCGGGCGTTTGGAGCCTCGATAACGCCTGGGTGAGCGGGGTTGGCCTCAAAGCAACATTTTACCCCACACTTGATGTGAAAACGTCACTCACTCACAGCCAAATTCAAGAAAGCTTCGCAACCCCTGATACCATTGCGTTTTGGGACCTGCCGCAGTTCATCCAGCAGGCCGAAGCCGCGGGCTTTTCGGCGACAAAACACAGGCTCCACTACCACGCATTGCTTGCAGCCCCCCTGCTGTTATGCGCTATGATCTTCATTGCGGCGGCGTTCTCGCTCCGGCTTGCACGACTTGGGGGAGCTGCAAGGCTCATCGTATCCAGTGTCCTGACTGGGTTCGTCCTTTACTTCTTCACCGATTTCGCCCGTGCGTTGGGTGTTTCGGGGGTTGTGCCTGTCGTGTTGGCTGCGTGGGCGCCGGCTTCAACGGCTCTGCTACTTGGTATGGCATACATGTTCAATCAGGAGGATGGATGAAGGTCGCTTTCCGCCTCATCGCCCCTCTCGTCATCGCTTGTGCTGCGGCGCCAGGAGCCCGCGCGGCTAGCGATCGGCTGATTCTCGCCTTGGCGCAGTCGCCGGAAACGGCTCAGGGTTCCCAGGCCAACCCGTCCGCCCCCGCGCAGGCTGCGGAGGAGAAGGCGCAGGAAGTCCTGATCCGCGCCGACAAGATGTCCTACGACACCAACACCAATGTGGTGACCGCCGAGGGCAACGTCGAGATCACCTATGGCGCGCGAACGCTGCTGGCGGAGCGGCTCAGCTACAATCAGGAAACGCGTATCGTCATCGCCGAGGGCAATGCGACCCTGCGCGAGGGCAATGGAACAGTTCTGTCCGGTAACCGCATCGAGGTTACGGACGACATGCGCGATGGCATCATTGACAGCCTGAATGTCGTAATTGCAGAGCGGGGACGGCTGGCCGCCGCAAAGGCGACGCGCTCCGATGGCAATGTCATGACGCTTGAGAAGGCGGTCTACACGACCTGCAAGCCTTGCCAGGACGAGCCGCAGAAGGCGCCGACCTGGCAGATCAAGGCCTTCCGCATCGTCTACAATCAGGAAAAGGCGCGCGTCGAGTACGAAGACGCCTTCTTCGAAGTGTTCGGCGTGCCGGTCATCTACCTGCCCTATTTCTCGCATTCGGACCCGGAAGCGCCGCGCGAGTCGGGCTTCCTTGTGCCGAATGTGGGCCACTCGTCCGATCTCGGGTATTTCCTCGAGGTACCTTATTATTTCGCTCTCGACCCGAGCTATGATCTGGTCGTCGCCCCGCTCTACACCGAGAATGACGGCCCTCTTCTCAAGTCGGAATGGCGTCAGCGCACTGAAAGCGGCCAGTACAATCTCCAGTTCAGCGCCCGCTATGGTCGCCCGCGCGATGACATTGGCGCCGAGTATGGCGACGACACGCTGCAAGGTCATATTTTCGGCGAGGGCAATTTCCGTATCGATGACATCTGGCGCTGGGGCTACAGCGCCGAGCTGACGTCGAACGACACCTATCTCAAGCGCTACGATATTTCCCCGCTCGACCGGTTGGAGAACAACCTGTTCATCGAGGGCATCAGCGGGCGCTCCTATGCGTCCGTGAACAGCTGGTATTTCCAGGGTCTTCGCGAGACGGATGATCCTGGCACAACGCCGCTTGTCCTGCCGCTGGCGGAAGTCGAGTATGTGCCGGATGAGACCGTGCTGGGTGGCAGGGCTTCGTTGCTTGCAAGCGCCTTGTACCTGCACCGCTCCGAGGGCCGTGACACGGCAAGACTGTCTGCCACGGGTTCGTGGAAGATGCCGCTGACGACTGATGATGGTCACCTGATCACCTTGTTCGCCAATCTTCGTGGCGATCTCTACCACGTCACCGATCCGGCACCCGGCGCAGAGGCGGATACCGTCGGGCGCGCGCTCGCGTGGGGCGGGCTCGAGTGGCGTTATCCGCTGGTGCGGACGGACTGGGGCTGGAAGCAAGTTATCGAACCCATTGTCCAGGTCATTGCGGCGCCCAACGGTGGCAACCCGGCAGAGATCCCGAACGAGGATAGCGGCGCGTTTGAATTCGACGAGACCAACCTCTTCTCGTTCAACAAGTTCCCCGGCATCGACCGTCTCGAGACGGGTCCGCGCGTCAATGCCGGCGTGAGAGCGGCCGCTTATTTTGACGATGGCTTCGTTGAGGCTATCATCGGCGAGAGCTTCCGCTTCAACGAAGACGATGCCTTCACGCCTGAGTCCGGCCTTCGCGAGCAGCAGTCTGATTTTGTCGGGCGGCTCATCGTTCAGCCGAACGGCGATATTCGCGTCGTTCACCGGTTCCGGGTCAATCAGGAAGACTTCAGCTTCGAGCGCAATGAAATCTATGCTGAGGCGTCGGACCCGACCTGGTACCTGTTGCGCGCGGGCTATGTGCTGCTCGAACCTGATCCGGTGCTTCCGGAGCAGCGAGAGGAAGTGAACCTGCTTGGCTCGTTGCGGACGTTCGAAAACATATGGTTGCGGGGTTCAGGTCGTAGGGATCTCGCCGGCGACAGGATGATCGAGAGCAAATTCGGCATCTTCTACGAGGATGACTGCGCCGAGTTTGGTATCGATTTCCGCCGTCGGTTCACCCGCGACCGCGATATTGAGCCTGCGAGCTCGCTGCTCTTCACGTTCAGGTTGAAGGGTGTGAACTAGCCGTAACAATACGCCCCCTCGCACTTGTCCAAATGCGGGTGGGGCAGCATTGAACGGCGGTCAAAAATCCTTATTGTAAGGCCGATTTCCCCAGTCTTGCGTGAGTCTCGTTCTCGCGTGAGGCGAAGAACGGATCCAGAGAAACTTCATGTCGAGCCAGTTCGTCCGTCCGCTCGCGTCATTGGCGTGCGCCACATCTGCAGCCCTGTCGTTGCTCTTCGGGCTCGATGCGACCACCAGTCAGGCGCGTGCCGCCGAAAACACGCTGCGTGCGGCGGCGGTGGTGAACGACATCGTCATATCAACCTATGATCTGGACCAGCGCGTCAAGCTCTACATGGTGACCTCTGGCGGCGAGCAAAGTGCCGAAACCGCAAAGCGCATGCGGCCCCAGATCCTGCGCCAGCTTGTAGATGAACTGCTGCAGTTGCAGGAGGCGCAAGAAAGCAAGGTCCAAGTGACGTCCGAGGACCTGGAGAAGAGCCTCAAGCGCATCGCACAGCAAAGCAATGTCACTGTCGATGCGATCTACAAGACGCTGGATGACAACAAGATCGCGCGCTCGACGCTGCTCACGCAGATAAAGGCCGACATTGCATGGCAGCGTCTTGTCCAAGGCCGCCTTGCGCCCCGCGTCACCATCTCGGACGAAGAGGTCGATGCGGCTTACCTGCAGGCGATGGAGGCATCGAAGCAGCCCCAATACCTGCTGTCGGAAATTTTCCTCGCGGTCGACGTGCCGTCGGCCGAGGAGCAGGTCAAGCAGAACGTGCAAAGTATCATTGGCCAGTTGCGCCAGGGTGCCAGTTTTCCAGCGCTGGCCAGGCAGTTCAGCCAGTCGGCTACTGCCTCGTCCGGCGGCGACCTTGGCTGGATGGTCATTGGCGACCTGCCGGCGCCGGTCGGCGACAAGGTGAAGTCCTTGTCCACAGGCACCGTTTCGGAACCCATCCGGGCGCCAGGCGGGTTCTACCTGATGGCTCTTCGGCAAAAGCGTTTGGCTGCCGGAGCGGCTGCGCCCGCAAGCCAGCCCGCACCGCCACCTCAGGCGGCGCAGCCTGAGCAAAAGATGAAGCCCGTTGTCACCCTTGGCCGCATTTCGATTCCCGTCGCCAGCGGAGCGTCCAAGGCGAAAGAAGAGCAGATCCGCAACACATCGATCGAGATCTTCCGGGCGGTCAATGGCTGCAGCACCGCGGGTCAGGTTGCGAAGTCGCGCGGGGCGACATTCCTGATGGTGGGGGCCGTTACAGTGCGCGACCTCGCCCCTCAATTCGCCGATATCCTGCGCAAGACACCCAATGGCCGCGCGACACCTCCGCTGCGCGGCGCCAAAGGTGTCGAACTCTATGTCATCTGCGAAGGCGGCATGCGGCCCGCCATTGCCCCTGGGGGTGGTGGCGGCGAAATGGGAGAGAAGCCCGCAGCAGAAGTCAACAAGGAAGAGATCGAAAACCGTCTCTTCAACCAGGAACTCTCGATGCTGTCGCGACGCTACCTGCGCGACCTGCGGCGCGACGCGACCATCGAGATCAAGGAAAACTGACGGCGCTATGCGTCCTGCCCGCCCACCGCTCGCGCTCACCATGGGTGAGCCCTCAGGCATTGCGGGCGAAATCGTCATCAAGGCGTGGACGGCAGCGGGCAGCGGCGCCGTGCCTCCTTTCGTTTACATTGGCGATGCCGCGTGGCTGCGCGCAGAAGCGCATCAACTTCACTCGCATGTCCATGTGATCGAGGTTTCCTCGCCAGCCGAGGCTCTGGCCCGGTTTGCAGAAGGCATACCTGTTCTTGCCGAAAACCTGCCGGAGCGCCCTCAACATGGGCAGCCCGCTGCGGCGAACGCGCCCGGCGTTATCGCGTCGATCCGTCGTGCCGTGGACCTCGTGCGGGAAGGAAGTTGCGCTGCCATCGTGACCAATCCGATCCACAAGGCGTCACTTTACGGGGCGGGCTTCGCATTTGCCGGTCACACCGAATTCCTGGCGGAACTGACGCAAGCGAGACTGCCGGTGATGATGCTCTCCATCGAGGGCTTGCGCGTGGTTCCCGTTACGGTCCACCTCCCCCTCTCTCAGGCCATCGCGACGCTGTCGGCGGAACGGATCATCGCGACCGCTAAGGTGCTTGCGGCCGCACTCCATGGCGATTTCGGCATCGCGAAGCCCCGGATTGCCGTGGCGGCCCTCAATCCGCACGCGGGCGAGAGTGGCACGCTCGGCCGGGAAGAAATCGAGACCATCGCGCCGGCCCTGGCCGCGCTTCAGGCGGAGGGCGTGCAGGTTGCGGGCCCTTTTCCGGCCGATACAATGTTTCATGCCTCGGCGCGGGCAGGCTTCGATGCCGCGCTTTGCATGTATCATGACCAGGCCCTCATTCCGCTCAAGACCCTCGACTTTCATGGCGGCGTGAACACGACCCTGGGCTTGTCGATCGTTCGCACCTCTCCTGATCACGGGACTGCCTTCGACATCGCCGGCAAGGGGCTTGCAGATCCTTCAAGCCTGCTGGCTGCCCTGCGCCTTGCCGATCGCATGGCTTGCACGCGCGCCGGTGTTTCCCGATGAGGCTGGAGGACCTGCCGCCCCTGAGAGACGTCATTTCCGGGCTTGGGTTGTCGGCGCGGAAATCACTTGGACAGAACTTCCTCCTTGATCTGAACCTGACGCGACGTATTGCCCGCGAGGCCGGCCCTCTGGCGGGAGAGACCGTGCTCGAGATCGGGCCTGGTCCGGGTGGCCTCACAAGGGCCTTGCTGCTCGAGGGGGCGGCCGAGGTCATTGCCATCGAACGCGATGAACGCTGCCTGCCCGCACTTGAAGAAATCGCAAGCGCGAGTGGCGGGCGCCTTGTCATCCATCACGGCGATGCGCTCGCGGTGGACGAGGCGCATCTCTTGGCCGGTCGTAAAGTCCATGTCGTGGCGAACCTGCCCTACAATGTCGGCACGCCCCTTCTCATCAAGTGGCTCACGGCTTCACCCTGGCCTGCCTGGTATTGCAGCCTGACCCTGATGTTCCAGCGGGAGGTGGCCGAGCGCATCGTTGCGGTTCCCGGCGGGGATGCTTATGGACGGCTGTCCGTGATCAGCCAATGGCGCACGAAGCCACGCATCCTGTTCGACGTGAACCGCAGCGCCTTCACGCCGCCGCCAAGCATCACCTCATCTGTGGTGCACTTCGACCTCCTGCCGGAAGCACGCGGGGTGGCCGAGGTTTCCGCCCTCGAGGCTGTTACAGCCGCGGCCTTCGGGCAGCGTCGCAAGATGCTGCGCTCAAGCCTGCGAGTGCTGGGTGCCTTCAGCGATGCCATGCTTGCCGATGCAGGAATTGATCCGACCGCGCGCGCGGAGGAGATCCCGGTCGAGGGGTTCGCTGCGCTCGCGCGCGCCTTCAGGCGTCACGCCCCTGCGAGCAGCGTGCGCACAAATCCCGAAAGCCCGGTCTGACGCGTCCGCCTGCAGCGCTCTGACTCGACAATGGTGACAATTCGGCGCTCTGCTGCATCGAGATCATCGTTCAAAATGACGTAGTCGTATTCTGCCCAGTGGCTTATCTCGCCATTGGCCTGGGCCATGCGGCGGGCAACGACCTCGGGTGCATCCTGTCCGCGCGATGAGAGCCGATGCTCAAGTTCGGCGCGCGACGGCGGCAAAATGAAGATGCTGACAACATCTTCTCGGGCCTTTTCGCGCAATTGCTGGGTTCCCTGCCAGTCGATATCGAAGAGGACGTCGCGACCTGCGCTGAGAACCTCTTCGACGGGTCGGCGCGGCGTGCCATAGGAATTGCCAAAGACGGTGGCGTGCTCGAGCAGTTCGCCGCGACGGACACAATCGTCGAAGGCTGTCGGCGTCAGGAAGTGATAATCCACGCCGTCCACCTCGCCGGGCCTGCGACTGCGAGTTGTCACCGAGACGGACATGGTGATGCCAGCATCCCTTTGAAGCAACCGACGCGCCAGCGTTGTCTTGCCGGCGCCCGAAGGCGACGAGAGCACCAGCATCATTCCGCGTCGTTCAATCCGTGCTGTCATGCCCGTTCCAGACCCTGCTACCGACCTCTGGGGCGCCGCACTTGGCTCAGAGGATGCTCCCGCTTCCGAAGGAGCACCAACGCATGTTGGCAGACTGAATGCTCGTCGCGGGTCCACTGCCGCATGCGCCGGCGCCCTATGTTGTTCCTATCCCGTAACCCAGCAGCGGCGGCAAGTCCAATTCGGCGAGCGCAGGGTTGGCACCATGCCGTTTCAGTCCCTCATCTCATAGCGTGCCTTCATGGTGGCCAGCATTGCGGGGCATGACTGCTCCTCCGTCAACGCCGACATCACGCCGTCGCGTTCGGCTTCGGTTCGGTTCTGGCTGATCTTCCACTTTCCCTCGATCCCGCGCACGGGGATCTCGAAGCCCACAATATGGTTCAGCATCTCCGAGATGTGGCTTTCGGGTGCCTCGGAGACCTTCCAGGGGGCCGGGCGCGGGCCCTCGTGAATGTCTGTCATCTGCTCCACCTGCGCGCGCACCCAAGCCCTGTCGTCACATACGCGAGGCGTTCCGCGGACCTGGACCATGGTGTAGTTCCAGCTAGGCGTGACGCGGCCATCCTGCGCCCTGGTCGGATACCAACCCGGTGACACGTAGCATTCCGGACCCTGGAAAATGACAAGGGTCTCCGCGGCCTCCTTCAGTGCGTCTACCTGCCGGTTGGCGCGTGCGAGGTGGGCACGAAGCGTGCCCCTTTCGCCTTCCGCATGAATGGTAAATGGCAGCAGGTTGGCGATCACGCCGGCGCGCCCGGCGGTCACCAGCAGACCGAGGGGGTGGGCCTTGATCAGGCCATGCAGCACCTCAAGGCGCTCTTCGCGGAAGTGTTCGGGGCAATACATGTCGGATCCTCGTCCCTGCGGCTCATTCCTTATCCACCTTTCCATCATATTGGACTTTCTAGAAGTACCAGTATTTGCCATTTTCAATGGTCCAGTATTTTCCAGAGGGGACCCGTACCTCGCATGCCGCGACACCAACCTGTCATCGACCTGCCCGCGCTTAGCATTATCGATCGCAGCGAAGGCGCCATTGGCCGTCAGCTGACAGATACGCTGCGCAATGCCATCTCCCGGGGCGAGATGACGGCAGGCGAGCGCCTGCCGTCGACACGGGCGCTGGCGCAGGCCCTCGGCGTCTCGCGGGGAACGATCACCGAGGCCTACGCGCAGCTGGTTGCCGAGGGCTGCCTGGATGCGAAGGCCGGATCAAGCACGCGGGTGGCCCGCATGCTTTCGCCGACGCCGATGCGTGAGCCGCTGAGCCTTGCGCAAGATGTCGAAGAGGCACCTACCCCACCGGCCTCTGCTGCGCCCTACGCATCGATGGCAACGCGCCTCATGCCGCTGCCGTCGATCCCCTTCTCGGTTGCGGTGCCCGAGGGCGCGGTGGCGATGGACGATCACTGGCGCCGGCTTAGCCATCGGGTCCGGCAGTCGCAGGGCGCGCAGCCTTCAGGTTATGGCGATCCGCGAGGCCTGCTTGTGCTGCGCGAACAGGTTGCCTCCTACGTGCGCAAGGCGCGCGCCGTTCATTGCGGACCTGAAAACATCATCATCACGGAGGGTGCGCAGCAGGGGCTCTACATCGCCGCACGCGTGCTGTTGGCACCGGGTGACGCCGCGCTGGCTGAGGATCCTGCCTATCCTGGGCTCATCGCCGTGCTTGAGGAGCGGGGCATCAAGGTCGCGCGGGTGCCGGTCGACAACCAGGGCTTTGACATCGCAAGGGCGCATGAGGCCTGTCCGCACGCTACAGTCGCCTTCGTCACGCCATCGCACCAGTATCCCATGGGCGTGCCGCTCAGCATGCCCCGACGCCTCGCGCTTCTGGAGTGGGCACGCAGGCGCCATGGGTGGATTGTCGAGGACGATTACGACAGCGAGTTGAGGTATGCGGGCCATCCGTTTCCCGCGATCCAAGGATTGGGTAGCGCCCGGGTTGTCTACCTGGGAACTTTCAGCAAGCTGCTCGCCCCGTCGTTGCGGCTGGGCTACGTCGTGGCGCCCGACTGCCTTGTCGATGCGTTTGTCGGCGCGCGCGCGCTCCTGGGTCGCGGTTCCCCCCTCGGCGATCAGCACGTGATCGCAGCCTACATGAAGGAGGGACACTTCGAAGCCCATATCCGGCGGATCCGAACCATCTATGCAGAACGGCGCAAGGTTCTGACAGATGCGCTGCAGAAGGAGCTGCCATCCGTTCGAATCCAGCAGGCAAACCTGGGCATGCACGTGATTGCCTGGCTTCCAGAGGGGATGGACGACGTGGACCTGGCTCGGACCGCTGCCCGAGAGGGGATCGCATTGCGCGCTCTGTCGCCCCTTTGCGCCAACGCGCCTGTCCAACGCGGGCTGATCCTGGGCTTCGGCGGCTTCAACGCGGAGCAGCTGCGAGAGGGGGTTTCAAGGTTGCGGCGCGTGCTGGTTGCAAGTGGTTCGCCTGCCGGCTGACAGGCAGTTTCGGCTCACCGGCAGAGGCTTTGGTGGATGCACCCAGCCATGGGTGAAGCCTTACTCGACGTTCTGTACCTGCTCGCGGAACTGATCGATGATCGCCTTCATTTCGAGGCCGATCCGCGTGAGGTGGATATCGGATGACTTCGAGCACAGCGTGTTTGCTTCACGGTTGAGTTCCTGCGACAGGAAGTCGAGCCTGCGGCCCTGCGCACCGCGTGCTGCCAGCAAGTCACGGGCCTGGGAGAGATGGGCCTTGAGGCGATCCAGCTCTTCGCGGATGTCCGCCTTGACCAGCAGCATCGCCACTTCCTGCGCGATCCGTTCCTGCGAGACGATCGCCTGGCCGTTGTCCACCTGCGCGATCGCCGCCTTCAGTCGCGCCTGGAGCTGTTCGGGCTGGGACAGGATCAGGGTTGCAGCCTGTTCGCGCAAGCCAGAGAGGGTCTCGATCTGGGCCGAGAGGAAACCGTTCAAGCGCGCGCCTTCGTCACGGCGGGCCAACAGGAGGGCGTCGAGCGCCTGCGTCAGGCTTGAAAGGATGGCGGCATCGCGGGTCGCGAGCTCGGTCTCGGAGAGTTCATCCTGCTGAACCTCGAGCACACCCCGCAGCGAGAGAATGCCGTCCAGTCGCGGGGGCTCGGCGCGAACGTTGCCTTCCAGCGCGCGCAGGATCGACAGGACCTGGCCAAGGGCTTCCTCGTTGACGCGTACGGCCCCGCGTGCCTGACCTGCATCGACACTGAGCGTGGCTGTCATGGAGCCTCTGGTGAAGCGCTCAGCCGCGAGGAGACGGGTCGGTTGCTCGAGGCTTTCGAACCCCTCGGGCATGCGGACGCGGAAATCGAGGCCGCGGGCATTGACGCTGCGCACTTCCCAATGCCACCGCCAGGCCCCTTGCGCGCCGTGGGTGCGCGCAAAGCCAGTCATGCTCGATAAAGACATCCTGCGTCCTGTTCCCCGATTCCGAAGGCACTCATCCTAGGGTCCTGCGCATCCCGGCTCAATCAAGCCGAATGCTCAGGGCGCGGTCCCCTCGGCGGCACGCTGGCGTTCGACCTGGCGCCAATTCGCCACGTTTCTTTCATGCTCGGCCAGGGTGGCCGCGAATACGTGGCCGCCGGTGCCGTCTGCCACGAAGAACAGCGCGTCGGTCGGCGCCGGGTTCAGCACGGCCGCGATGGACTCACGCCCCGGGTTGGCAATCGGGGTCGGCGGCAAACCGTTGATCACGTAGGTGTTGTAGGGCGTTGCCTTGTCGATTTCGCTGCGGCGAATGCCGCGCCCCAGCGGAACGCCCTTGGTCAGGCCATAAATGATGGTTGGATCCGACTGCAGCTTCATGCCCTTGCGAAGCCGGTTGATGAAGACGCCGGCGACGAGCGGACGCTCGCTGGCAATGCCGGTCTCCTTCTCCACGATGGACGCCAGGACGATGGCTTCTTCCTTGGTGGCAATCGGCAAGTTGGCAACCCGCTTCTCCCAGAGATCATCGATGACGGCCTTGTGGTCGCTCTCCATGCGGGCGATCAATTCATCACGCGGCATGCCGCGGTTGAAGACATAGGTCTCGGGGAGAAGCGCGCCCTCGGCGGGGGCGCGGGTGATTGTTCCTTCCAGAGAGGGGTGCCTGGCGACCAAGTCCAGGATCATGGCGGTCGTCAGGCCTTCGGGCAGTGTCAGCTTGTAGACGATCGCCTTGCCTTCAATCAGGATGTCCATGATCTGGCGCGGCGAAGCGCCGGTGGGGATCGCGTACTCGCCTGCCTTCAGCTGGCTTGCCTTGCCGTAGTACATCACGCCTGCGCGGAAGATCAGGCTGTTGTCGATGACGCCTTGCTCTTCAAGCGTATCCGCGATGCGGTTGAGCCCGGTGCCGCGCGGCAGCGCCACGACGGTTTCGGTGGTGCCGAAGGCCGATGGCGGACCCGCCGCTTCAAACCGGCTCCAGACATGCCATGCGCCGTAACCCACGCCGGCTGCCGCCAGCACACAAATCAGCAATAATGCGCGAAGAAAGAACCGCAAGGCGTTGGCTCCGCCGGAAGATGGACCTCGACCAATTCTTAACTAATGCGGCGGCCGGGTCAAAATCAGAGTGGCGTTCGTGCCGCCAAAACCGAAAGAATTCGAGAGAGCCGCGCGGATCTCACGCTTTTTCGCCTTGTGAGGCACAAGATCGATCTTGGTTTCAACCGACGGGTTGTCGAGGTTGAGGGTCGGCGGGCAGATCTGGTCGCGCAGGGCCAGGACGCTGAAGATGGCCTCCACGGCTCCGGCCGCGCCCAGCAAATGACCGATCGAGGATTTCGTGGACGACATGGAGACACGCTCGGCTGCGTTGCCAAACAGTCTTTCGACGGCACGCAGCTCGATCTCGTCGCCCAGGGGGGTCGAGGTTCCGTGCGCGTTCACATAGTCGATGTCGCCTGGCATCAGGCCAGCGCGCTTGAGCGCCATCTGCATCGAGCGATAGCCACCATTGCCGTCGTCGGCAGGTGCCGTGATGTGGTGTGCGTCGCCCGACATGCCGTAGCCGGTGATCTCGGCATAAATCCTGGCCCCACGGCGGCGTGCGTGTTCAAGCTCTTCAAGGACCATCACGCCGGAGCCCTCGCCCATGAGGAACCCGTCCCGGTCCTTGTCGTAAGGACGAGAGGCACGGTGCGGTTCTTCGTTGAAGCCCGTCGAGAGCGCGCGGCAGGCGGCAAAACCCGCCATCCCGATGCGCGAAATGGCCGCCTCGGCGCCACCTGCGACCATGATGTCTGCGTCATCCAGCGCAACCATGCGGGCGGCATCGCCGATGGCGTGCGCGCCGCTCGAGCACGCGGTGACCACGGCGTGGTTGGGGCCTTTAAGGCCGTGCTTGATCGAGATGTAACCCGAAGCGAGATTGATCAGGCGACCCGGAATGAAGAAGGGGCTGATCTTGCGCGGCCCCTTTTCGTGAAGCGTGATCGATGCCTCGGCAATGCCGGGAAGGCCACCAATGCCCGAGCCGATCATGACGCCGGCCCGCGCCTTCTGGTCTTCGGTTTCCAGACGGATCCCGGAATCAGCGATGGCCTGCGTTGCGGCTGCCATCGCGAAGATGATGAAGTCGTCGACCCGGCGGTTTTCCTTCGGGTCCATCCACTTGTCGGCATCGAAGGTGCCGTTCGTGCCATCGCCGCGCGGAACATTTGCCGCGATGCGCGCCGGAAGGTCGGACGTATCGAAAGTGGTTATCTTTCGTGCGCCCGACTCTGCCTTGAGCAGGCGGGACCATGTCTCCTCGACGCCACAGGCGAGAGGGGACACCATACCCATTCCGGTTACAACAACGCGGCGCATGATCTTTCCGGCTTACGAGGGCTGGAGAAACAGGCGCTGCCGTATCAGGCGGCGGCCTTTTCCTTGATGAACTTCACGGCGTCACCAACGGTGACGATCGATTCGGCTGCATCATCGGGGATTTCAACGTTGAACTCTTCCTCGAAGGCCATGACGAGTTCGACGGTGTCCAAGCTGTCCGCGCCAAGATCGTCGATGAAGCTGGCATTCTCGGTAACCTTGTCGGCATCGACATTGAGATGCTCGATGACAATCTTCTTCACGCGGTCGGCGACGTCGCTCATTTTTTCTGGTCCTTCAAGAAATCGGTATCCCGGAATGGGTACCCCCAAAGTCCTGCGGAGAATAGAGACTCTCCCGGAGAATTTGCGGGTTGGTAACACACCTTCGTTCAGCTTGCCAACAGGCAGCCGAACAAGGTTAAACCCTTCAAATCATGGCCATTCCGCCATTGATGTGCAGGGTCTGGCCCGTGACGTAGCTGGCTTCCTCGCTGGCAAGGTAGGCCACTGCGGCCGCGATGTCCCGCCCCGTGCCCAGCCGACCAGCCGGTATCTTGCCCATGATGGCCTCTCGTTGCTGGTCATTGAGGACGTCGGTCATCGGCGACTTGATGAACCCTGGCGCCACGCAGTTCACCGTGATGTTGCGCGAGGCGACTTCCTGGGCGAGGGATTTCGACATGCCGATCAGACCCGCCTTGGTGGCCGCATAATTGCCCTGCCCCGGATTGCCCGTGACCCCCACGACGGAGGTGATCGAGATGATGCGCCCCCAGCGCTTCTTCATCATGGGGCGCAGAACCGCCCGTGAAAGGTGAAATGTCGCTGTCAGGTTGACGCGGATGACCTGGTCCCACTCGTCATCCTTCATGCGCATGAACAGGTTGTCGCGGGTGATGCCCGCGTTCGACACAAGAATGTCGATGCCGCCCATCAGGCCTTCGGCCACCTTTGGCAGGTCATCGACCTGGGCCATGTCGGACAGGTTGCACACTGCAATGTGGGCGCGGTCACCCAGTTCGGCCTTGAGCGCCTCGAGTGCTTCGGCGCGTGTGCCACTGAGGGTAACGGTCGCGCCCCGCGCATGCAGCGTCCGGGCGATGTCGCCGCCTATACCGCCGCTGGCGCCTGTGACGAGCGCGGTCTTGCCTGTGAGATCGAACATGAGCAGATGGTCCTTTTACGCCTGTCAGAGGGTCTTGAGGAAAGCTTCGATTTCCTGCGGCGTCTCGATCGACTGCGCCGGCAAGTCCTTGTCGATACGCTTGGCCATCGTGGTCAGAACCTTGCCGGCGCCGATTTCAACGACGGATGTGATGCCGCGGTCGCGAAGCCCGGCAATGGTTTCGCGCCAGCGAACCCGGCCCGTCACCTGCTCCACGAGCAGGCGGCGGATCTGCGCAGGATCACGCTCGGGCGACACCGAGACATTGGAAATGATTGGCACGCGTGGCGCATGCATCGTGACCTGCGCCAGAGCCTCCTCCATTTCGCGTGCGGCCGGTGCCATCAACGGTGAATGGAATGGCGCGCTGACCGGCAGCATCATGGCGCGCTTGATACCCTTGGTCTTTGCAATCTCGGCGGCGCGCTCGATTGCGGCCTTGTGCCCGGAGATCACGACCTGGCCGGGGGCATTGTCATTGGCGACGACGCAGACCTCCGGGCCTCGCGTCGCTTCGCGGGCGACGTCTTCCGCCTGGTCGAGCTCGGCCCCGAGGAGGGCTGCCATTGCCCCCTGCCCCACTGGCACGGCGCGCTGCATGGCAAGCCCGCGGGCCTTGAGCAGGCGAGCCGTATCAGCGACCGAGAACGCGCCGGCCGCCGCCAGCGCGGTGTACTCACCCAGCGAGTGGCCGGCTGCAAGGCTCACGTGACGGCCCCATTCGATCTTGCCCTCGCGCTCCAGCACCCGCATGACGCCCAGGCTGACCGCCATCAGCGCGGGCTGCGCATTCTCGGTCAGCGTGAGGTCCGCCTCCGGCCCCTGCCACATCACGCGCGTCAGCGGTTGCTTGAGGGCTTCGTCGATTTCCTCGAACAATTCGCGGGCAACGGGAAAGGCTTGCGACAGGGCGAGGCCCATGCCGACGGCCTGGCTGCCCTGTCCCGGAAACGTGAATGCGCGGCTCATGAGCACCCCTGGGTTGTCAATTGCACGGGACTGAAACCGGGTGGGGCGGCACAAGTCAAGTTCAGCGCACAAGATCCATGTTTGTCCGCCATGACTGGGCGGCTCCTATCCCCAAGAGCACGGCGAATGCGACGGCAACAGCGGGGATCTGGAGGGCGAAGCCCGCCATCGCGTGCACAGCCATGGACATGCTGGCAGCCACCGCCACGGCGGGGAAGGCGCGATCGCGGCGGCGCAGGGCGGCGCCCGACAGGCACTGCATGGCGATCAGCAACGGCGCGGCCATGAAGGCGATGCCCGCAGGGACGCCCAGATCGGCCATCGGCTCCAGCAGGTCGTTGCTGGCCTCTTCCACGGTGCCCCGCGCGTTCAGGGGCGCGTCAATCGAATGGTAGCTGGCGAACGCACCCAGACCCTGCCCCAGGATCGGAGCCTCGCCGATCGCCCTGAGCGTTGCGGCGGCCAAGGCGCGACGGTCGCTGCCGTCAAGACCCGGCGGGCCGAAGTGGTCGCGCAGCGCGTCGCCACCGACAGCGATCGTCACGCCAAGAACTGCAACGAGGATGGCGGAGGTCGCCCGCCGGCCCCTGGCCTCTGGCTCGTCCGGCGCCTGCCCCAGCGCCAGCGCCAGGATCAGGAACAGCAGCCCCGCGGCGAAGGCGGCAATGGCGACACCCGCGCCTGTGGCGATCAGGGATGCGAGAAGACAAACGCCGAGGATGGCGATCGCGCCGTCCGGACCTTCGAGGCTGCGGCGCAGGGAGGTCCGCATCACCGCCCCTCCCTTGTCCCAGACGATCGCCTGGCGAAACCTCTCGGCAAAGCTGCCGAAGGCTGCAAGGGCAGACAACGCCAGCAGCGCGCCGAGGTGCTCCTGGTTGATGAAGGGAGCTGCAAAGCCGCGCGCGGCCGGTGGTGCTTCGGGCAGCAGCGCGCCCTGCAGGTCCATGCCCGCAAGGGCTGAGATGGCCGCGAGCAAGGCGCATCCTGCGCCCAGAATGACGAGCCCGATCGACAGGACCTCGGCACGGGTACGGTCCCGGCCCAGGCTGAAGGCAAGGAGGAACGCCATGACGGGCAAGAGCGCTGTTACCAGCGCCTGGCGCGTCGCTGCCGGATCGGCCGAAACGAAGGCGCCAGGATTGACACCCAAGGTGTCGCGCGCCTGCTTCCAAACAGGATGCGCAACGGCACTGAGATCCATGCCTGACAAGGTCGCGACACGGTCGAGGTCCACGGACTGCATCATGCCCCAGGCCAGAGCCGCCGCGATGCAGAGGGCGGGCCCTTTCATCTCCCGTATCAGCGGGGTCTGCGCGGCCACGCCGGACATGACCATGCCAGCCCACGCGAGCAGCAATGCGGCGAGGCCCGTTGCCGCGACCGTTTCAGCCCACAGCCTGTTCGAGCCATAGGGGAACGGCATCCAGGCGATAATGCCGAGGAACAGGATCAACAGCACGCTCTCGGGTTTGATCCAGCGTGCGAGGAACGGTGACTGGGTCATGCGGCCAACGGCGCCGTCAGCTTGACAGGACGCCACAGCACCCGGCCAATGGTCCGGTGCGAACAACGCAAAAGACGATGAACAGACGCATTGCCATCCTTGGGCTTGGATATGTCGGCCTGCCGGTGGCGCTGGCATTCGCGGCGCGGTTCCCTGGAACCGTCGGCTTTGACATCGACGCGGCGCGCGTCGAGGCGCTGTCGCGCGGGGAAGACTGGACGGGCGAGACATCGCCGGAAGAATTGTCTGCCACTGAACTCGAACTTACCCATGATCCTGCCGGCCTCAAGGACGCGGATGTCCTGATTGTCTGCGTTCCTACCCCCATCGACGACCAGAAACGTCCCAACCTCGAGCCGATCCGGCAGGCCTGCGTGCTGGCCGGGAGATCGCTCAGGCGCGGGGGTATCGTCGTCTACGAATCAACCGTCTACCCGGGGCTGACGGAGGAGTTTTGCGTACCGATCCTCGAAAGGGAATCCGGACTGCGCGCGGGTACCGATTTTTTCGTCGGTTATTCACCGGAAAGAATTAATCCCGGCGATCGCAGCCATGGCCTTTCGCAGGTGACCAAGGTGGTCTCTGCGTGCAATCAACAGACTGCTGCAACTCTTGCGGCGCTTTACGGCGCCGTCATTCCGGCCGGCATCCACATTGCCCCATCGATCCGCGTCGCAGAAACGGCCAAGGTGCTCGAGAACACGCAGCGCGACCTCAACATCGCGCTGATGAACGAGCTGGCGCTGATCTGTGACCGGCTCGGCATCCGCACGGCCGATGTTCTGGCGGCGGCCGCAACCAAATGGAATTTCCTGCCCTTCACGCCCGGCCTCGTTGGCGGTCACTGCATCGGTGTCGATCCCTATTACCTGACGACCAAGGCCGAGGCGCTCGGTTACACGCCGGATGTCATCCTGGCGGGGCGGCGCATAAACGACGGTGTGGGCGCCTTTGTCGCGCAGAAGCTGCTGCAGCTGCTCGATCAGCGGGGAACGCCACGGGCGCACGCGCGTGTCGCGATCCTGGGGCTGGCGTTCAAGGAGAACATCCGTGACATCCGCAACAGCCGCGTGCCCGACATTGTGCGCACCCTGTCGCAGAGCGGTGTGCATGCTCGTGTTTGCGATCCGCTTGCCGACCCCACGCATGCCCGGCGTGTCTACGGTATCGACCTCGTTCCGTTTCCCGGGCCGGACAGCCTCGATGCCCTTGTGCTGGCAGTTCCTCATACGCTCTTCATCGAGCGGATTTCGGAACTCATGTGCGCCGTGGCGCGAGAGGGCATTGTCATGGATGTAAAGTCCGCCGTTGCGCCTGCGCAGGTTCCATCGGGATGCATCTACTGGAGCCTCTGACCTGACTTCACCGGTCGCATCTTGACGTCGCAGCCGCGATGCGTTTCTCGTGTGCGACCAGTCAGCGAGAGCATCATGTCCCAAAACGCCTCTGCCCCCCTGCCCCGCGTTGGCGTCGTCGGTGCCACCGGCGCTGTCGGACGCGAGATCATCGGTTGTCTCGAGAAGCGGGACTTTCCCCTCTCGCGCCTGCGCCTCTTCGCGTCGCCGCGCTCTGCGGGACAACGGATGAACTGGCGTGGACAATCTGTTGTCATCGAAGCGCTCGACGGGAACAGCCTGTCGGAGATCGACATCGCGCTTTGTTCGGCAGGCTCTGCCATCACGAAGCAGTACGCACCGACGGCAGGCCGGCAAACAGTCATCATCGACAACTCGTCGGCCTTCCGCATGGAACCTGGCGTGCCGCTGGTCGTGCCAGAGGTCAATGCCGATCGGATCGCCGCGCACCAGGGCATCATCGCCAATCCCAATTGCGTGGCGATCATTGCGTCATTGGCATTGTGGCCCCTCAGCCGCCACAATCCCATTCGCCGCGTGACGGCGGCGACCTACCAGTCCGCTTCAGGTGCGGGTGCGGCCGCCATGGAGGAGTTGCGCGTATCGACGCAAGCCTTCCTCGCGGGGCAGAAATACGAACCGAAGGTGCTTCCCCATCCCTATGCCTTCAACGTCTTCAGCCATAATACCGCCGTTGATCCGGCAACGGGCGACAACGACGAGGAGACGAAGGTTTCGCGCGAACTGCGACGGATCATGGATATGCCGGAACTCGGGATCGGGATCACGTGCCTGCGCGTTCCTGTCCTGCGCGCCCACACGATCGTGATGTCGGTCGGCTTCGACAAGCCCATGCGCCCGGAGACGGTCCGCGAAATCCTGAGCAGCGCACCCGGCGTGGTCGTGCAGGATGATCAGGCCCGCAATCATTTCCCCATGCCTGTCGAGGCGACCGGACAGGACGCGGTTCTCGCGGGCCGTTTCCGCGTTGACCGTGGGGATCCGACGGGGTGCAGCGTATCGATGATCGTCGTTGGCGACCAGTTGCTCAAGGGCGCGGCACTCAACGCGGTGCAGATCGCCGAGCGTATCCAGTCGGCAGGTGTTTACCCCAACCGTCGGGTAGGATAGAGGCTTGCTCCGCCGCACGGTCGGCCTGAGGTTCATGACATGCGCGTACTTCTGACCGGCGTCGCCGGCTTCATCGGATATCACGTCGCAGAGGCGCTTCTGGCCCGCGGCGACGCGGTGATCGGTGTCGACAACCTCAACAGCTATTACGATGTCCAGCTGAAGCGCGATCGCCTGGCCCGACTTGAGCCGCACGGCGGCTTCCAGTTCACGGCAGCCGACATCTCTGACCGGCCTGCGATGGAGGCCCTCGTCCGGCAGAACCCGGACATCACGCACGTCATTCATCTTGCGGCGCAAGCGGGTGTGCGGCACTCGCTGATCGACCCCTATACCTACATCACATCCAATGTCATGGGTCAGGTGGTCATGCTGGAGACGGCGCGCAATCTGGGCCGACTGGAGCATTTCGTCTATGCCAGTTCGTCGTCCGTCTACGGTGGCAATACCAAGCTTCCGTTCTCGGTGGGTGACGAGACGGAGCGCCCGAACTCGCTCTATGCGGCGACCAAGAAGGCCGATGAACTGATCGGGCATACTTACGCGCATCTCTATGGGTTGGCGTCGACGGGCCTGCGGTTTTTTACCGTCTACGGTCCCTTCGGTCGCCCGGACATGGCCGCCTTCCTGTTCACGGATGCGATCATGAAGGGCAAGCCCATCCGCGTTTTCAACGATGGCAACATGTGGCGCGATTTCACCTATGTCGATGACATCGTGGCGGGCGTGCTGGCGGCTCTGGCCCGCAAGCCGTCCGGGTCGCCGCCGCATGCGGTGTACAACCTCGGCAATCACAAGTCGGAAAAGCTGACAGACTTCATCGCCGAGATCGAGCGCGCGCTCAACCGGAAGGCCAGCTACCTGTTCGAGCCCATGCAGCCTGGCGATGTTGAGCGGACCTATGCCGACATCGAGGCTTCACGCCGCGACCTCGGCTTTGATCCCAGGACGCCCATCGGCGAAGGCATCCCGCGCTTCGTACAGTGGTATCGGGGCTACTACGGTATCTGATCAGGCCTTCTGCGCGCCCGGCTTGCCGGCCTCGATCCGGAAGGAGGCAAGCGTCCTGCCACCCGATACCGGTGCCCGCACCGTGTCCACCACGCGCAAGTCGACTTTCATCTCGCTGGGCGTCGTGCGGCAGAGCACATAACCGCGGTGCCGGCTCTCGAAGAACTTCACGTGCGGGTTCTCCGGCAGGAGCTTGGCAAACTGCTCATACGGCACGCCTGCGGAACTGATCGACGTTCCCACCAGCTCCGTTGCCACCACGCGGCTGTCGTCCCGCGAGAAATCCTCTTTTACGTCATTGACCCAGAAAGCATGGATGTCGCCGGTCAAGAAGACGACGTTCGACGCCCGACCGCGCGCCAAGGTGCCGATCAGCCGCTGGCGTGCCGACGGGAAGCCGTTCCAGTCATCTGTCCAATGGCCCTCGTCGCCGTTTGAGGTTTTCTGGCGCAGACGCGAGAACATTTCGCCATTGCCGATGATGTTCCACCGCGCCGTTGACCGGGTCAGTGCGCTGTTCAACCACCGCTCCTGGTCCTTGCCCAGCATGGTGCGACTGTCCTCGAAGAGCTCCGTGCACGTTCGCGCCGAAACGACCTGGCCTCCCCCATCCTCGGGTGACCTGCAGGCTGCGGGCGAGCGATACTGCCGGTTGTCGATCATCGCGACTTGCAGGAGGTCTGCGAACTGGGAGCGCTGGAATAGTTGCATGCCGTTCTGGTCGGGCAAGGCAATGCGCCTGAGCGGCATGTTCTCGTAGTAGGCCTGATAGGCAGCCGCGCGCCTTTTCACGAAGTCTTCGGGTTTCTGGTAGTCCTCGCTTTCGAGGCCCTGGTAATCATTGTCGACCTCATGATCGTCCCAGGTGACGAGCCACGGCGTGCGTGCATGCGCGCGCTGAAGGGCTGCGTCGGTCTTGTAGAGCGCGTGGCGGTTTCGATAGTCATGGATGGAGACGGGTTCGCGCCCCTCATGGCGGCGCACCGTTTCGCCCCACGATGACTCGTAGATGTAATCTCCCAGATGAATGACGAGATCGGGTTCGTCGCCCGCCATGAGATCGTAGGGCGTGAAATAGCCTTGCTCGAAATGCTGGCAGGAGGCAAACGCGAAGCTGAACCGGTCGAGTGTCGAGCCAAGCTCGGGCGCGGTCCATGCCCTGCCCGTCGGGCTTGCGTCGCCGCGTGGCAGGCGGAAGCGATACCAGTACGGGCGGCCTGAAGGCAGGCCACGAATTTCAACGTGGACGGCATGCCCCAATCCCGGAAGGGCCTGCGCCACACCCGCCTGAACGATGTTGTGCATCCGGGCGTCCGACGCCACTTCCCAGATCACATCGACAGCATCACGCGCCTCGTCCACCACGACCCCGTTCAGCGTCGTGCGCGTCCAGATGACAAATCCATCCGACACGGGGTCGCCGCTGGCGACGCCGAGTGCAAACGGGTTGCCCCTGACACTGCGGCGGCTGGGTGCAGCGCTTGTTGCGCCTGCCATCCACGCCGCAGAAACCGACGCACCGGCCATGGCCATCGCCCGGTAGATCAACTGACGTCGCGTTTGCCCCGGATTCCCCATCTGCTTGTTTTCCCTCGCCTGAATTCGCTGTGCAGGGGTCAGTGTCCATCAAACGAAGCCCCGCGAGAAGCGTGGTCCAAAAATTTCAGGAAAGCGTCACAAACTGTGTCGTTCGCGTAACCCATCCTCAGAGAAGTCATGCCGCCTGACGGATTTTCGCGATTCCGCAGGGGTGGACCCCACGATCTTTATGTCGCTGTCGCGTTGCCTTCACATCCGAATGATGTTGTCTTCAGTATCGCTTGGGTGCGGTGCGCACCGTATGCGTGGGGCTTGGGGGCATTAACTGGTTCGCGTGGTGGCGAACCTTAGCGCCTCCTTGATTTGGGGTCTGCTGCCGGCGTTCTGCCGGCTTTTGAAAACTGAGGGGAATTCATGAAGCTGTCACATCTGATGTGCGGTGTTGCCGCGTCTGCCTTGTTTGCCGGCGCAGCGTTTGCGCAGTCAACGGGTACGCAAGAAATCGAAAAGATCACCGTCACGGGCGAGCGTGATGGCAAGGGTGGCGTGATCGTTAAGGAGCAGCGGCCGAAGACGCGCTCAACGGTGACCGGCGCCTATCTCGACAGCCAGGGTGCTGGCCAGACAGTCTTCCAGAGCATCAACCTGCTGCCGGGCGTCAGCTTCACGAACAGCGACCCCTATGGCTCGAGCGGCGGCAACGTCCGTCTGCGCGGCTTCGACGGCCCGCGCGTCTCGCTGACCGTGGACGGCATCCCCCTCAACGATACCGGCAACTATGCCATTTACACGAACCAGCAAGTCGATCCCGAGTATCTGTCCCGCGTGACCGTCAACACCGGCACGACCGACGTGGACAGCCCGACGGCATCTGCGACGGGCGGCACGGTGAACGTGGTCACCCGCAAGCCTTACAAGGACCTCACGCTGTCGGTTAATGCCGGCGCCGGCTCGTTCGACTATTCGCGCTTCATCGGTGTGATCGACACGGGTGAATACAACGGCACCAGCGCGTTCGCGGGTGTGTCGTTCCAGGAATACAACAAGTTCAAGGGCCCCGGCTCGCTCGAGAAGACGCAAGGCAACGCGCGCATCTTCCAGGAAGTCGGCGAATCCAGCTTCATCTCGCTGATCGGCCACTACAACGAGAACCGCAACAATTTCTACCGCAACCTCAGCTACGCGGACATTGCTTCGTTCGGTTACGGCTTTGACAACCTGGCGTCTTGTACCCGCGATGCGGCGAACGGCACGGCTGGCGTGGACGGGCTGGTTGACAATGTCCAGAACGACGGCCTGACAACTCTTGCAGGATCCACCAACAACATCCTGAACCCGGGTAGCTGCACGAACTTCTACGGCCTGCGCATCAATCCGTCCAACACCGGCAACATCCGCGCCCAGGCCAACCTGCAACTCTCGGACACGGTGCGCCTGACGGTCGACCCGTCTTGGCAGTACGTGAAGGCGAACGGCGGCGGCACGACGGTGCTTGCTGAAACCGACCGCCGTCTTGGACCGGCAGGTACCGACCTGAACGCTGACGGCGACACGCTCGACCAGGTCCGCCTCTACACGCCCAGCAACACGAACACGAGCCGCCTTGGCGTGACGGCGTCCTTGATCTGGTCACCGGTTGGCGAAGGCACGTTCCGCCTTGCCTATACGGGTGACAATGGTCGCCATCGCCAGACCGGCACATGGAGCAAGCTGGATGCGAGCGGCAATCCGCAGAACATCTTCAGCGCCCTTGACCAGGGCACGCTTCTGGTTCCGGGGACGGATGGCAACATCCTGCGCGGCCGCGATCGCCTGTCGCACGCAATCCTGAACCAGCTCTCGGCGAGCTACTCGAACCGCCTGTTCGATGACAAGCTGCTCGTCGACATCGGCGTCCGCGCGCCGTTCTTCTCGCGCGACCTCAACCAGTTCTGCTACTCGCAGGTTGGTTCCTCCAACGTCATCTGCTCCAAGGAAACCTTCACGGACGCAGATGGAGACGGCATCGGAACGCTGGCGGGTCGTGGCGCGACGAACTACATCGCGCCGCTGTCGCGGAAGTTCGAGTACGACGCTCTGCTTCCGAACATCGGCATCAGCTACGAGTTCGAGCCTTCGCACATCGTCTATGCCAGCTACGCCGAGGGCTTCTCGGCGCCGCGTACCGACAATCTCTACACGTTTGGCCTGAGCACCGGCACGACGACGGAGACCGCCGGTATCGACACGATCCGCCCGCTCAACGTGCAGCCGGAACGGACGCAGTCCTACGACCTGGGCTATCGTTTCCAGGGCGACAGCATCACGGCGTCGACCGCTTTGTGGTACAACAAGTTCCAGGACCGCATCGTCAGCGCGTTTGATCCCGACCTTGGCATCTCGGTTGACCGCAACATCGGCTCGGTCACGCTGATGGGCATCGACGCGGAAATCGGCTGGAAGGTCACGGACGCGTTCTTCGTCTACGCCTCCACGTCCTACAACTCGTCAGAGGTGAACGAGGATGTGCGCCTTGGCGCAACGTCGTTCCTGCCGACCAAGGGCAAGGCGCTGGTTGAGACGCCGGAATGGACCGCAGCAATCCGCGGCGCCTATGACGTGAACGAGCATGTCCGGGTTGGCCTGCAGGGCAAGTATGTCGGCGATCGTTTCTCGACGGACGTCAATGACCAGGTCGCCGACTCCTACATGACGGTCGATGCCGACATGCAGATGGATCTCGCGATCCTCGGCGTGGACAACATGATGCTGCAGCTGAATGCCACGAACCTGTTCGACGAACAGTATGTCGGCAACATCAGCTCGCAGACCAACGCGGTCGCGATCCTCGACGTGGATCCGGTGACGCCCGGCAACCAGAGCCGCTCGGCCAGCACGCCGACGTACTCGGTTGGCGCGCCGCAGGCGTTCCAGATCCAGCTCAAGACGAAGTTCTGAGCCCAACACAAATCATCTTGCAGGGATGGGCGGCAGCGATGCCGCCCATTTTTTTGTAATTCCGCCTGAAACATTTCATAAACAATTCATTGGAACCGGATCGCTCCGCCCATTAATGTTAACTCGTTCACTCGCTGAGTGAGCGAACTCCCTACTGATAATGACTAGTCTGGGGAAGAAGCGGATGCCCTTCCGCTTCTTCCCTTTTTTGTTTGTCAGTGCACGAAAAAGCCGGGGCGCCAGGCCCCGGCTTTCGCTTGTTCAGGCAGCGCTCCTACCAGCAGAAGCGCCAGTGATGGCCGGCCCATTGCCGTGGCCAGCTCGTGTCGCGCCAGCGGGAGCGACCATAGCTGTAGTTCCAACGGGGGCTTGAGCTGCGCCAGCAGAAGCGGCGCTGGTCCCAGACCCACCAGGCTTCATCGTAGTACCACCAGAACTGGTCATCGTAGAACCTGAGCGTGATGTACCAGCGCCAGCTGTCATCCCAGCCGCCATAGTACCAGTGCGGATACCAGAAGCTGCCGTCGTAATAGTGGCTGGAACGCCAGCGCGGATGATGCGGGGCGCTACGCCAGCGATCGCGATTGTTCCACTGATCCCGGTCTCGCCAGTTGTCGCGGTCGCGCCAGCGATCACGATCGCGGCCGTGGTTGTCGTCGCGCCAACGCCGATCGGGGGACGTTCCCGGGCCGCCGCTCGGGCCGGGGCGGTTTTCCCAGTTCGTGCCGGGGCCGCCACCGGGACCCGGTGGGTTGCCGTCACGATCACGCCAACGGCGGTCAGGAGACGTTCCCGGCCCACCGCTCGGACCGGGGCGGTTCTCCCAGTTCGTGCCGGGGCCGCCACCGGGACCCGGTGGGTTGCCGTCGTGGTCGCGGCGGCGCCGCTCGAACCTTTCACGGGCCTCACCCTGGGGACCTGCCGCCTGTCCGCCACCGGATGGCGCAACATAAGGCGGCGCCGAAGGATTGGCGTCGTTGTCCGGCAAGGCCTCCTGGGCGGCCGCAGGCTGTGCAATCGCAAGAAATCCAGCCAGCGCAATCGTTGCAGTGGCCAAGGCGCGTTGTTTCATGGTGAACCCTCCATTCCAGTGTTCCCGGAGTTGCTTTTGCGCCTTCGGGGCTGAATGCTGCATGAACGGGGTGTTCACCACGTCCGTGCACTGGTGCGACCGGCGGTGCATCTGAATGTCATGAACAAGAAGGCAGGAACACAAACGCATGAAGATCCTTCTCGTGGGCGGCGCTGGCTATATCGGATCATCCATTGCCTGCCATCTGCTCGACCAGGGACACGAGCCGGGTGTGTTCGACAATTTCTCGACCGGCAGCCGCGCGGCTGTGCCTGCGGGCGTGTTTCTTCATGAGGGCGACTGCGGCGATGCGCCGGCGATCGAAAGTGCGATCCGCTCGTTTCGTCCCGATGCCGTCATTCAGCTTGCGGCGTCGATACGGGTGGAAGAATCCATGACCGACCCGTGGAAGTACTATTTCAACAACACCACGAAGTCGCTGAACCTGTTCCAGGCGTGTGCGACCCATGGTGTTCGCGATATCGTCTTTTCCTCGACAGCAGCCGTCTATGGCGAACCGGGGCGCGCGCTCATCGACGAGAATGTGCCGACGGTTCCTGTGAACCCCTACGGGCGCTCGAAGCTGGCGTGCGAGTTCATGCTGAAGGACATTGCGCGGGTCTCGGGCATGCGGGCGACCATCCTGCGCTATTTCAATGTTGCGGGGGCTGATCCTCAGGGGAGAAGCGGGCAGCGGACACCAGAGGCAACTCACCTGGTGAAAGTCGCCGCTGAAGTGGCCTTGGGCGCGCGACCGGTGCTCAGCATCTTTGGTACCGACTATCCGACGCGCGATGGCACCTGCATTCGCGACTATATCCATGTGATGGATCTCGCGCTGGCGCATGAGCTTGCCCTGCTGAAGCCCGGCGAACCCGGACAGACGCGGGTCTATAATTGCGGGTATGGCACTGGCCACAGCGTGCGCGAGGTGACCGACGCCTTTTCGGCCGTGCTTGGACGCGCCCTGCCGACCCGGGACATGCCGCGGCGGGCGGGCGATCCGCCGGCGCTGGTGTGCGATGCCACGCGGCTCAAACAGGAACTGGGCTGGGCGCCGCGCCATGCCTCCATCGAGACCATCGTTGCGACAGCGCTGGCTTTCGAACAGCGCCTGGGCGTGCAGCGCGGACCCTGAGCCGGCACGCAAAAAAAAGCCCGGCACGAACAAGCTGTCGCTCGTCGGTACCGGGCAGCAACCACCTTGGCTCGGTCGTGTGCTTGATGACAGATCTTTAACCCCGAAGCCTGGCACTCGCGCAATTGTCGTCGATGCAAAATTCACAGCCATGATGAAAATTGCGCGGCATGCGCGCATGACGTGCAGGCAGCAATTCCAAGTTAGCGCCGGTCAGGCTCTGGTGATGCGTTGAGCCTCTCGCGCAGCACGCGCGCGGCGTGCTCGTCCTTCAAGCCATCGGCTGCAGCCAGCCTCCTGCCTATTACCTGCCGCGCTTCGGGCGGCATCTCGTTCCAGAGGATGACGGCGAGGTCGAACTGCATGGACAGAAGAGGGGCATCGTTGCGGCCCGCGCGCAGGCTCATGAGAAGCGCCCGCGCGGCAGGCTGCCTTTCCTGCAAGAGATAATGCGCCACGGCCAGGCGCATCCATGCATGCCGATCGGCAGGGGTTGTCTTGAGTGCGGCCTGAAGGTCTCGCCGTGCCGCTACAATCAATTGCTGCCCGCGAATGGATGATGTGCCCTGAAGCTGGGCGCGGACGAGCTGAATTTGGGCCGCGCGTGCGAGGTTGGCGGGTTGACCCGACTTGCGCAGCACCTCGCTGTAGGCTGCGAGGTCGAGATCGGCGGGTGGCTTGTGATCACGCGCGCCGCTGGGATCGAGGCGGGTCTCGGCGGAAATCGAATTCCAGGATGGAACGATCGCAGGGGCGGCAACCAGCAACACAAGAAGCGCCAGCAGTGCCATGGGCAGACCAAAGATCACGCCGTCGATCTGGCTCGTGTCCCGGGGCGGCGCGGTCATCGGTCAGAGGTGCGGCTGTTGGCGTTCGACGCGGGGTGCGGCGCGGCGACCGCAGCGGTTGAGAACCGTGCCCGAGACGCTGGCCCCTGCATCCCGCAGGCGTTTCACGCTGTCCGCAAGCACGTCACGCTGGGTCTCGTCCCAGTTGACGACGAGCAGGAAGGTGTCGGCAACCGAGGCCAGCCTGCAGGCGTCGGGATAGGCCTGGACCGAGGGCGTGTTGATGATAACCAGGGTGTAATGCTGGCGCAGCGCCTCGACCAGGCGGCGCATTGATTGGGTTGCCAGCAGGCTTGCGGGATTGGCCGAAGGTTCTGCGATGGGCAGGTATTCGAGGGGCGATTGCGGGTCGCGGCAGATCGCGTGCGCCAGGTCGCACTCACCCGAGAGGACTTCGACAAGCCCGTCGGCCGGAGGGGCTGCCTGCAGATAGCCGCCAGAGGCGAAATGAGCGGCAAGGTCGGCGCGACGGAAATCGGCATCGATGAGAAGAACGCGGCCACCGTCCGGCGCGGCTTCGCGGGCAGCCAGGCGGGCGAGGCTGACGGCGAGGGAGGTGGTTCCAGCCCCCTGCCCTGCGGATGTCACGGCCAGCACGCCAACGCCGGCGTGATGCATCGCGTCTGATACGGTTGCCTGCAGCGACCTGAGCGATGCCGTCACGGCGCCATGCGGCTCGTCGAGGATGCTGTCGGCCAGCCGCCCTGAACGGGCGCGCTCGGGCACGGATGCCAGGTTTGCAAGCTTGACCGCGCGCTCGATGTCGGCCGCGCGGCGGATGCCGCCCCGAAGGGGACCGCGCCTGTAGGCCAATCCCAATGCCAGCGCGCTGGACCCCAGAAGCGAAAGACCCATGGCGATGGGCTGGTTGGGAAACACAGGGGCGTCCGGCGCGACGGCAGGCGTGGCCAGCTTCACGCCGCCCATGCCAGCAGCGCCTGCGACCTCGCCGTTCAGCGAGCGCGTCAGCATGGTTTCGTAGCGGGTACGATCCTGCTGGACCTTGGCCTCAAGCTCGGCGAGGCGCTGCGCGCCGGCCGCAGGGTCGCCCTGCGGCACCGAGGCAGGCGATTGCTGCGCGAGCGCTTGCAGCGCGCGGCGGGCCTCTTTCACTTCCGATGCGATGCCGTCGCTGGCTCGACGGATGGCTTGCTGGATGCGGGCCGCGAGCAACTGACGCTCCTGCTGCAGGGCCGCCGTCTCGGGGTGGGCCGTGCCGTACATTGCGGCGAGTTCTTCTTCGCGGCGCGCCAGGTCCATCTGCTGCTGGTGCAGGCCGTCGATCTCGCTTTCGTCGAGCACGGCGGCGACCGTCTCGATACCTGCGCCGTTGCGCAGCAGGTCGGAAACCTTGCGGTGGCGTGCCTCGAGGGCCGCCAGCCGGCGCCGCGCGACGGTCAGACTGGCCTCACGCTGGGGATCGGACACCGTTATGCGCTGCGCGGGGCCTTGTTCGGCCATGCTGGTGCGGTGCTCTTCGAGGGCCTGTTGCGACTGGCGCAGTTCCTCGGACAGCTGCGCCAGCTCGACCGCCGACCCGGCGGCGCTGCTGGCGGTGGATCGCGGCGCTTCCAGCGGCAATTGGGCGGCGACGGCGTTGGCAATGCGCGCCGCCTTGGCTGGATCCTCGCTGCTGAAGGTGATGCGGATGGTGTTGCCGCCGGCAGGGGCGACCTCGAGCCTTGCTGCGAAGGCCGCGAGCAATGGGGGCTTGAGGGTGAAGGTGCCTGACCCTGGCGGGACAACGATGCGTTCGCGCGCGGGCGCTGGCTCAAACCATGTCGACAGGCGATAGAACGAGCGGCGTGTCAGGGCGGTATTGATTTCGGGGTCACGCGTCAGGTTCAGCTTGAGGATGACCTTCTCGGCCAGCGCCCAGGATTTGAGGATGTCGACCGGCTGGGCGAGACCTGCCGTGTTCTCATCGACCTCGATGACGGCCGAGGCCTGATAGACCGGCGTGAACTGCAGGATGACGAGGAGGCACAGCGTCAGCGACAGCGCCATCACGCCGGTGATCAGCTTCCAGCGGCTGCGCAGGATGCGAAGCGCGGATGGCTGCGCCGGGATCGTTGCCGGGGCAGGCTGTTCGGCGCGCGGCGGTGGCGGTGGGTATGCGGCCGGCCGGAATGGCGCCTGGCGCGCCGCGGGGCCTGGGCTCGTGGCGGGCGGTCTTGCTTGGGTGGGCGCCGTGGCAGCGGGTTCCGGGATGCGGAACGCGTTCATGTCCTGCTTGATCATGGCGCGCGGCGCTCCTGCCCTGGTCGGCAAAAGCCGGACGAGGTTGTGGTGTGCCTGGCGGTGGCTGCTAACACCATGCTTCCCATGTCTGTTCCCACGCCTGCCGCCAGATCTTTGTCCGGTTCAGCGGGCCCTGCGTTCACTTCACGTCACTGCGTCACGTCACTTCACTGCGAAATGATCTGTCTCCCCGGCCCCTTGAGGGCCAGGAAAGAGCCGTCGAAACCCCCGTTGCGGGGCAATGCGCTGCCTCGTGGCGGGCCGGCGACAAGCCTTGCATGCGAGAAGGCCTCATCCAGCGCCCCGTCGTGCGGGTGCGCGGTCCTGAAAGCCTCGAAGGCCTGCCGCGGAATACGCTGCGCGCGGCAATAGCCGCGGCCTGCCAGCGCGTCGGCCGTCCCGAGGGCCTCGGCAATCGCGAGCGGCGGCAACTGATCATCGCGGGTTGCGGCCTCGATCGCCGCCAGCGCAGCCGCCGTGTCGCTCGCCAGGCAGACGTTTTGGCCCAGGCGCTTGCCAGCGTCGTCGACGGCCCCGGCAGGAGCGGCTGCGAGCAAAAACGACAACAGGGCGAAGACGAGGCGCAACGAGCGGGTTTCCTGCCAGAAGTGATTCGCCGATCAGTTTACCTTCTTCGGGGCGGACTTCCCTACCAAAAGGAGGTTGCAGGAAGCTGCCAACAACATGTGGTGGGGGATCCGAAGACCTTGGGGCTTGGTCAGGTCGAGACCAGACGCCGCTGACGGCCCTCAAGAACCAGCGCCGTCAGCTTGCCCGTGTAGAAGGCGCCGGTGTCGATGCCGATCCGATTGTCCCGCACCTCCGGCGCAGGCGTTGGCGTGTGCCCGTGGACGACGATGCGACCAAAACTGGCTTGCGATTCCAGGAAATCCTCGCGGATCCAGAGCAGGTCATGCTCGGACTGGTCTTCGAGGCGGGTGTGCGGGCGAAGGCCGGCGTGCACGAAAACGTAGTCCCCCACTGCATGGTGGAGCTTGAGGTTCTTGAAAAATGCGTGGTGGTGTTCCGGCAGCGCCAGCGCGAAAGCGGCGCGCGTATCGGCCCAGCTTGAACCGGGTGCGTGCTCGATGCCGTAGCTTCGCAACGTGTCGATGCCGCCGAAGTCCTGCCAGAGCGGCCCGACGGACGGATCGGACAGGAACCTGAGCATCGTCTCTTCGTGATTGCCTCTCAGGAACACGGTGTCAAACCCGTCGAAGCCTTCGAGCAATCGATCCACAAGCGCGGCGCTTTGCGGACCGCGATCGACGTAATCGCCAAGAAAAACAAGCACTCTGTGACGACAGTCTGATTTGCGCGCGATCGGCTGAAGCTGCGTCCACAAGCGTTCAAGCAGGTCAATGCGGCCATGAAGATCGCCGATGGCGATCACCAGCGTGTCGGCGGGAACGGAAGATCGCGCAGCAGCAACAGCCGGGCCTGATGGTCCGGCAAAGAGCCCCCTGAGCCGCGCACGCCAATCCTTCATGTCACCGGTGCCCGAGCGAATCCTGTCGAACGCCAAGGATGGACCGGGAGCGCTGCGCGCGGAAACTCTGCATCCATCTTGGTCCACAGCCGCGTCGGCTTGCGTTCCCTACCCTGTTGACGATTTGCGTGCTTCGGAACCACGGGCCGTGCAACCGCCGGATGTTTTCGTTCACCACATGCCCCAACGAGCGTTAGCCAAACCAGGTGGTGCAAGCGGGTACGCGAAGTGGTCCGATCACATACGCCCTGGACGGGTGCGAGACTGCCTATTTGCGGCCAATTTGCTGGGAAAACATCGTTTCTTGCAGCGGGTGTAACAGGGGCATTTTCTCATGATGTTTTTGAGACACACCGCAACCCAAATGAGACGGAGTGCCTCGAGAACTTATTGCTACGTGCTTCTTCCTCTCTGTAACCTCGGCAGTGGATGCGAGAGGGGCTCGGTGCGTACCGACACCCTTCGAGCAGATTGTATT
This sequence comes from Alphaproteobacteria bacterium, assembly GCA_040381215.1. GTDB lineage: Bacteria > Pseudomonadota > Alphaproteobacteria > Micropepsales > Micropepsaceae > SZUA-430. Next base: position 66,566 of record JBEIHO010000009.1, read on the forward strand.
TGCACGGCCCAGACGAGTTACGAGTGTCGGACTTAAGGGGTTGGCAAGTGGGCAACGTTAAAGGGGGTTCCATCGTGTTGCATCATGTTGTGAAGAAGACTTTCAAGTCCGCACTATTGGCGGGTACGGCCGCTGCGGTCGGCTTTGTTGGGTCGGTTGGCGTTGCCAATGCCCAGCAGGCGACTGAAGAAGCCAAGTCCGTCGAGAAGGTGACGGTCACCGGTTCGCGCATCAAGCAGCGCGATTTCAAGTCGATCAGCCCGATTGCCACGGTTGGTGCGAAAGACATCGCGCTCACGGGTAGCGTGAACGTCGAGTCGCTGCTCAATGAACTGCCGCAGGTCGTTCCTGGCCTGACCGTCACGTCGAACAACCCGTCGCTGAACGGCTTTGCGACCGCCGACCTTCGCGGTCTTGGGCCGGGCCGCACGCTGGTCCTGATCAATGGACGTCGTGCTAACCCTTCCGACCGCTCGGGTGCCGTCGACCTCAACACGATCCCGTCGGCCCTTATTGACCGCGTCGAACTGATCACGGGCGGTGCGTCCGCCGTGTACGGTGCCGACGCCGTGGCCGGTGCGATCAACTTCATCATGAAGGATGACTTCGAGGGCGTACAGTTGTCGGCCTCGCGTGCCCAGGCTGAGGACGGCATGTCCCCGTCGACGTCCGTTGACGGCGCCATTGGTGGCACGTTCGACGGTGGTCGCGGCTCGCTGATGGCCGGCTTCCAGTACTACAGCCGTCAGGCAGCTGGCGCGGGTGAGCGCAACTGGACCGGCTCGCGCGGTCTGGCGCTTGATCCGTCTGGCACGGTGATTGTGGTGCCCCCCGGCGGCCTGCCGCCCGCAGGCTCGTCGCTCTTCAATCCCGGCGGCTCGGGCACTGCGCCCTGGGCTACGGTTACCGGAGGCTTCTCGGTCGGCAACATTACGACCGTCACGGGCCTGACGCTGGATAACGACTGTAATCCCGCGAATGGTGTGCAGACGACGGGCGGCTCGATCCGGTTTAACGCCGCCGGCGGAATTGAGCCGTTCCAGAGCTGTCCCTATGACCCCGTCGGCAATGGACCGGCGGCCGTGTCCCGTGGCGATCGTTACGACTTCGCTCCGGACAACTACCTCGTCCTTGAGAACGAGCGTGTGAACGGTGCGGTGTTCGGCAAGTACGACATCATCGCCGACGGCGTGCTGACGGCCTTCGTCGAATCCATCTTCACGAACAGCCGTTCGAAGCAGCAGCTGGCCGCAACGCCGGTCACCGGCCTGACGGTCAACGTCGACCTCGACCGCACCGTCGGCACGACGGCGATCAACCCGTACGTTGCTGCCAACACGCAGCTTCTTGCGCTGTTGAACCTCCAGTATGCCGGCAACCTCGACCAGCGCACGCTGTCGATGAGCATCCGCCCGAACCAGGGTGGCCTGCGTGAAGGCATCGCCGAATCGAACGCGATCAGCGTGACCACCGGTCTGCGTGGTACCGTCCCGACGCTCGATTGGGATTGGGAAGTGTTCTACGGCTTCGGTCGCAACACCACGAACGTCTTCTCCAACAACAACGTCGGCAAGACGGCGATCACTCAGCTGATCAATGCTTGCGGCGTTACATCGAACGCAGTGCAGGCGGCTCCGCTGACGGCGCTTCCGAACTGTCCGTTCCCCAACCTGCTCGGCTCCACCTTCGTGCCGACGGGCAACAGCAACAATCCGCTGGGGCTGAACTCGATGAGTGCGGCGCAGCTGTCGTTCATCAACGTCGACTCCACGGACGTGATTGTCTACGAGCGCAACACGGTGGGCGCCAACGCCACGGGTGACCTTGTCGACCTGTGGGGTGAAGGCGCGATCGCAGCGGCCGTCGGTGTGGAATACCGCTCCGAGAACCTCGACTCGCGTGCCGATCCGTTCAAGGCGGCTGGCGACATTTTCGGCTTCAATGCCCAGGAGTCGATCTCGGGTGAGTACGACGTGTACGAAGCCTACGGCGAAGTGCAGGTTCCGCTGATCACCGGCGAGACACTGTTCGAAAACCTCTCGGTGACGGGTGGCTATCGTACGTCGCAGTACTCGACGGGTGCGGGCATCCAGGAGACGTGGAAGTACGGTGCAGAGTGGTCGCCCTTCAGCTGGCTCTCACTGCGTGCAGTTGAGAACCACGCGGTTCGCGCGCCGACGGCGTTCGAACTCTTCCAGGGTGGCGACCAGAACTTCCCCTCGTACACCGATCCTTGTACGTCGGCTTCGGTCAATGCGACGGGTGCGGCTGCTTCGGCAGCGCGTCTCGCTCGTATCGCGACCTGTCAGGCCTGGTTTGCCGCTGGTGGGGCCACGTTTACCCATCCCGACCTGGCGCCGCCAAACAATGCGTCGTTCGCCGCAATCAATACTCAGGTCGAAGCGTTCCAGACCGGCACGCCCAACCTGAAGCCTGAAATTGCGGATACGCTGACCTACGGCTTCGTCTTCAACCCCGACTGGTGGCCGGTCGGTCGCCTTCAGGTTGCAGTCGACAGGTGGCAGATCGAACTCGACCAGTCGATTGCGCTGCGCAGTGTTGCCAACATCCTGAACGGTTGCGTGACGGCCGGCGGGGCTGGCGGCGACTGTACCCTGGCGCCGCGCCAGTCTGATGGCAACATCGACTTCGTCAACCAGACGCGCTCCAACTTCGCGGGCGTGAATGAGTTGGTCGGTGTGGACGTCAACTTCCGCTGGTTCCTGGACCTTGATGACAGTCTTGGTCTGCCGGGCACCTTTGGTGTTGCCTCGCTCTACACCTGGCTGGACGAGAGCAGGGGCTTTGGTACGATTGGTGCGCATGACGGTGGCATTGGCGGTGGTCTGCCAGAGCACAAGGCTGCGACCAACTTCACCTATCAGGTCGATGACCTGAACTTCCTGCTCCGCTGGTCCTACTCCAGTGCGATGGACGGCTTCAACGACAAGGAAGTGGAGGCGTACAACCTCTACGAACTCGGCGGTACCTGGGACATCGACGGGAACCTCATGTTCTCGTGGGGCGTCGAGAACCTGTTCGACAAGCAGCCGCAGGTGACGCCGGTTTCGCAGGGCTTCGGCCAGTTCAACGTCGACGGTTCGTCTCAGGACCAGTTTGGCCGGTCGTATCGCCTCGGCCTGACCTGGAAGAACTAATAGGTCTCCAGACCTGACTAGTCTCAACGGCGGCTCTCTGAGCCGCCGTTTTGCTTTGCACCCGCTGTCGCCTGCACATAGACTTGGGCGACCGGGTAATCTCATGACAGTCAGCCAGAAAGAACTCGCCTCGGGATTGCAAAGTGCCGTCCAGATGATCG
>JBEIHO010000010.1:0-67784 GCA_040381215.1 Alphaproteobacteria bacterium
CGCAGCCGAGAATTTCACCGACCGCGACCAGTATGTCTTCCTCGTCGACTTCCTGAAGCAACTGAACCAGCAGGCTCTGGCGCTGCGCGTGGCCAAGCGCGGCATCCAGAAAAACCTGCCCGTGATCGACATTGCCTACCCCACGATTTCGCTTCCGGCCTGGCGTGGCAATGGCACCGCGCCAGAAAGCGCCCTTGTCCTGGGCTTCACCCGGCAGGAGAGCGAATTCGACCCTGAGGCTCAGTCCAGCGCCGGCGCACGCGGCCTGATGCAGTTGATGCCTGCCACGGCAAGCCTCACCGCCAGACGCCACGGCATTCCCTACAGCGGCAAGGCAGACCTGTTTACGCCGTCCACCAACCTGCAGCTGGGCATGGCCCACGTCTCCGACCTGCTTGGCGACTTCGCAGGGTCCTACATCCTGTCGATCGCCGCCTACAATGCGGGCGGCGGGCGCAGCAACCAGTGGATCGGGACATACGGCGACCCGCGCAATACCAGCGCCGACGCCCTGGACTGGATCGAGCGTATCCCGTTCAGCGAAACCCGCAATTACGTTCAGCGCGTGCTGGAGAACACCCAGGTCTATCGCGCCGTCCTTGCCGGACGCGCGGTTCCGGTCGGGGTACTGAATGACCTGCGCCGCGGCGCCTTCACCGAAATGGCAGCCAACGGCGCCCAATTCTCGTCGACCGCAACCTCGTCATCACCCCCGGCCGCAGCGGTAGCAGCCGCCGCCGGCGCAGCAGCCACAGTGGCAGCCCCATCCGTCGTGTCGTCATCGCCCGTTTACGATGACGACGAAGCCGCCCCGGCGCCCAAGAAAAAGAAGGCAGCGGCCAAGCCGACAAAGAAAAAGAAGAAAAAGAAGCGTCGCTCGAACTGACACGCGCAGTCCAAACGGGCCCGCGAACCCGAACCGAAAAGTCAGGACCTGTTCAGCATCCCTCTTTTCCAAGTCTTAAGCCTCATGCACTAGCCTTCCCGCAACAAGAATGAAGTTCGGTGTGGTGGTGGTGCAGATGTCGAAGATCGGCTTTACGGCGTTCCTGTTTTCCTGCAGCGCATTCGGTTGGGGCTTCGCAGCCCTGATGTCGATCCCCGCCTATATCTGAAGACACCCGGCCACTTGCGCGCAATGCGCGCGCCTACATGGGCTTCATCAGCCGCGCAAGCAGACTATTGAACCGCGCGGGCGCCTCCAGCCCAGGCAGATGCGCCACACCCTTGATCATCGACAGCTGCGCATTGCGGCTCCCGGCTGCCAGCGCCTGCCCTCGCTCCAGGACATGAGGAAAGTCGAGCGCCCCGCAAATGACCGCAACCGGCTGATCGACCTCGCGAAGGCGGCGGAAGGGTTCCCCGGCCACGCTGTCCCGGTTGCTTTCAGCGCGCCTGAGAGCCGCCTCGCACATATCGGTGAACAGGACGCGCAGGTTTCCCCCGACCCGTCCTTCGGCCTCGGCCGGCCCGTCAAGCCAGGCATGCGCCATGAGCCTGCTGAGCCAGACAACATCTCCCGATCGTCGCGCCAACTCGATCTCGTCGAGCAGCCGCTGGATGCCCTCCGGCTGGGACGCCGTTTGAGGCAGCGTGCCGGTCGTGGGCGAGACCAGCACCAAGCCGTCCACCCGCTCGGGATGGGAAAGCGCATAATCGATCGCGATGCGGCACGCCTCCGAACTGGCGACAAGGATCGCACTGTCGGCGTCGAGGCTCTCGAGGACTGCATCAAGATCCCCGACCTGCGTATGCTGCTCGCTGGGATCGGATGCCTCGCCGAAGCCACGGCGATCATAGGCCGCCACCTGGAACCGCGCCGAAAAGGCCCCCAACTGGGCCCACCACATGCGCCGGTCACAAACACCCGCATGCAGGAAGACCACCAACCGTCCTTCGCCTGCAGACGTAACGGCAAGACTTCCTCGCCCGGAGCGCACCGCGAAATGCGACAGCGCCGCCCCCGCTGACGCCCGGCCCTTCAATGGAGCGTGGCCTCGGGGTCGCGCCCGCCGATCAGCACCTGCAGCCGGCTCTGGGCATCGCCATCCGCGAAACACCGCACAAGCGCCTTTGGACTGGCATCAGCAGCATCCTGCACCCGCCCCTCCAGCGCCAGGCGCAACAAACGCTTGGTCTCAGAGACAGCAACAGGTGACAGCGAGACAAAATGCGAGGCGAGCTGCTGCACCGCGGGCCAGAAATCGGCAGTCGTGGCGACATTCGACACCAGGCCCAGCATGAAGGCCCGTTCGGCCGTCACCACCCCGCCGGTCAATGCAAGCGCCGTGGCCGAACCAATGCCGCTGATGCGCTGAAGCCGCCCCAAGGCGCCTCCGCCCGAACTCAGCCCGACATTGATGCCCGGCAGCCCGAAGCGCGCATCAGACCGGGCGAGACGGATATCCGCATGCAGCGCCAGCTCGAACCCAGCGCCCAGGCACGACCCTTTCACCGCAGCGATCACCGGCACCTGCAGCGAGGTCAAGCGGTCATGGATGCCCCGCGCCTGCAGGCCCACCTGCTCGATGTCCGCAGGCGACATCATCGCGAGTTCGGCCACATCCATGCCAACCGAAAACGGCTCGTCGCCTGTGCTTGTCAGCACCACGACGCGCAAACCCCGGTCCGCGGCCAGATCGTCGAGGGCCGTCGCCAGGACCCGGCGCAATTCGCTGTTGATGGCGTTGGATGCCTCGGGCCGGTTGAAGGACAACGTGGCGATCCCTGCCTGCTTTTCAACAGTCAGCACCGCCTCTCGCCCGCGTCTGGAAGGAGCATCGTTCATCACGGCCACAATATAGCCGATCTGGAGGCGCCATGGTCGCAAAAAAAGCGGAGACGGGGGTGCCCCGCTCCGCTCGCAACCCTGATTGCCGTAAGGTCTAGTGCGCGGTTTCCTGCAGCCAAAGACGGGCCAGACGCTGCGCCTCGGCGATATCGTTCGTCGACATCTGCTGCGCCAGCTCTGAACGCCACAGCCGGGCCTCCACGACGCCCTTCATGGCGGCAAGGTTGAAATACTTGTGGGCATGGACAAGGTCCAGCTCCACGCCCTGTCCCGTCGAATAGCACAGCCCCAGCTGGTACAGGGCCTGCGGCTTGCCAGCCTTGGCCTGCCCCTCGAAATCTTCAACCGTGTTGATGTCCAGCATTGCCACGTCTCGTACTCCCCACATTCTCCGGCGGAATTGTCTCGCATTCCGCTCGATCAGCCATGCGAGCATGAGGGGTTAGGCTGAATGCAACGTTAAAGTTAGAGGCTTATATTCCTTAACAGGGGACAGCATGACGCCAGTTAAGGCGTCGGCAGAAGCGCCTGCAAAATCCTTGCATAACAGCGGCTCGCGGGATTAACACGAAATACAGGGACGCATTAACGCGTCGGGCGGCCTGATATTTTTTTCCGAAACCGGAGCAGGCATTCACCCCGGAAACGCGCCTGCAATGGCCTGAAACGCGAACCGGGCGCGCAACCCGCTCCAGAGGGAGTTGCACGCCCGGCAGAACCCTGGGTGCGTTCCGGCTTCCGATGGAAAACCGTAGGCACCCTCATGCAGCCCGAAGCGGGCTGCACGTGAGTCTTACTTCTTCTTCGCGGCCTTCTTGACGGCGGCCTTCGGCTTCGCTGCAGCCTTCGTCGCGGTCTTCGCCGGGGCCTTCGCAACCGGCTTCTTCGCCTTCTTCTTCGCTACCATTGGCATATCAGTAACTCCTACGTTACGGGTGAAAGCGCACCGTGCGCCTTCAGACCGCTACATATTGGTGACTTTACGCATGCAGCGCAACATCTCGCGCAAGGCGAAGTGATGCACGAAAGACACGCCATCACGAAAGCAAGATAATTCCTGCAATATATGCAATCATCAGCCTACGGATGATTAGACCGGCAACCCGAGGCCAACGGCATCACGCAGCTCGATTTGCACGAATCAACGCGAATCGCCCTGCACTCTTCACGCGAAACCCGTCTTGTCGGCAGCACCGTGCACCGAGATCTTTTCACCCGACACATACGAGTTGCGATCCGACACCAGGAAGCGCACGACGTTGGCGATGTCCTCCGGTGAACAGACGTGACCGAAGGGAGAATTGGCGTCGAGATCATGGATCTGCTCCACGCCACGTGACTTTGCCAGCCGCTGCCCCATGTCGGTGTCCGTCAGCGGAGGCGCGACCACGTTCACGCGGATATTGTGAGCCCGCTCTTCCTTTGCCAGCGTGAAAGCAAGCGCCTCAAGCGCAGCCTTGCCCATGTTGTAGGGCGCACCACGTGCCGCAAACCCAAGCGTCGCGACGCTCGAGATCATGATGACGTCGCCACGCGCGGCTTCCCGCATCTGAGGCAGCACAAGTTTCGACATGTAGAAGGGTGCCAGGGCATGAACACCGATGACCCGCATCATCTCTGCAGGTTCCGTGTCAGCAACCATCATGCCGCGGCTCGCGATGCCCGCATTATTGACAAGGATTGAAACAGGACCAAGCGCGGCCCGCACGCCATCGACCATCCGCGCACACTCTTCGAACGCGTCCACCGAGGCCTGGACCGCGACGGCACGCCGCCCGAGGGCGCGGATTTCAGCGACAACGCGGTCAGCCTCGTCCTTTTCACGCCGGTAATTGACAGCAACATCCGCGCCGTCGGCCGCAAGCCCCAATGCAATCGCCCGGCCAATACCGCGGCTGGCCCCCGTCACCAAGGCAACCCTGCCCGCCAAAGACATGCCCATCTCCATCGAATGATTGTGTGAGAGAAAATCCGGCAGGGAGGAACGCCCCCGCCGCTACAGGCCGATCTCGGCCTCGCCAAGCTGGAAAGGACCGCCCGCGCCGCGGGTGACCGCTTCCAGAAGGCCCGCAGCCCGCGGCAGGACCTGCTCGGCAAAGAACTGGGCAACCGCGATGCGCGTCGAAAGGAACGCGGCATCCTGCCCCGGCACTGCCATCTGCCGACGCGCCTCCAGCGCTCCACGCGCCAGATAGAACCCGCCCGCAAGCAGGCCCATCATCTGAAGATAGGGCTGAGATGCCGGTAATGCCTCATGCGGCGAGGTGCGCATCGTCGCCTGCAGCCAAGCCGTGGCCTCGGCACAGCCCTGATGAGCCCTTGAAAGAGCTCTCCCGATGGACGCAAGCACGGGATCACCCCCGGCACACGTGGCAGCCGTGACCGCAATCTCGTCCAGGAATGACCTGACTGCCTCGCCGCCATCCAAGGCAAGCTTGCGCCCGATGAGATCGATCGACTGGATGCCATTCGTGCCTTCATAGATCGGCGTGATCCGAGCATCGCGGAAATGCTGCGCGATGCCCGTATCCTCCACGAACCCCATGCCCCCATGGACCTGGATACCAAGGGAGGTCACCTCGACCGCCATGTCCGTACACCAGGCCTTCGAGAGCGGGATCAGCAACTCCTCCCGCGCCTTGGCGCTGGCCCTTTCCGCAGGAGTAGCCCCGTGCCGCGCCAGATCGATGGCCACAGCATTGGCAAGGCAGATTGCACGGCCGGCCTCGATCATCGCTTTCTGCGTGAGCAGCATGCGCCGCACGTCGGCATGAAAGATGATAGGCACCATGTCCCGCGCCTCGTGCTGCAAGCCGAACGGCTTGCCCTGCCGCCGTTCACGTGCGTAGGACAGGGACTGCTGGAAACTGCGCTCCGCCACGCCGACGCCCTGCATGCCAATGGCAAGACGGGCCGAGTTCATCATCGTGAACATCGCCGCCATGCCCTTGTTCTCGGCACCGATCAGGAACCCGGTCGCGCCGCCCCCGTCTCCGAAAGCCATGACGCAGGTTGGGGAGCCATGGATGCCGAGCTTGCGCTCTAGCCCGACGCACCGCAGGTCATTTCGGACACCCGGCGTCCCATCGGCTTGCGGCAGGAACTTGGGCACAAGGAACAGCGAGATCCCGCGCGTGCCCGGAGGCGCATCCGGAAGCCGGGCCAGAACAAGATGCACGATATTCTCCGCGGCATCGTGCTCGCCCCACGTTATGTAGATCTTCGTCCCCGTGATGCGATAGGTGCCATCGCCAGCAGGCACCGCCCGGGCCCTGAGCGCCCCCACATCCGATCCAGCCTGCGGCTCGGTCAGGTTCATCGTGCCCGACCAAGCCCCACTCACGAGTTTCGGGAGGTAGAGGCCGCGCTGCGCATCGGATCCATGGGCGACGAGGGCATCGATCGCACCTTGGCTGAGCAACGGGCACAGACCGAACGCCATGCTGGCGCCATTCCACATTTCCTGCACGGCCAGGCCCAAGGCATGCGGGAGCCCCTGACCGCCATGGGCTCCGGGTCCGGTGAGGCTGCCCCAGCCGTTATCGACAAAACGCCTGTAGGCCGCGCTGAAGCCGGATGGCAGCAGCACCTGGCCATTCTCGAGCCGTGCACCTTCCACGTCCCCGACACGGTTAAGCGGGGCGATCACTTCATTTGCAAAGCGGCCGGCCTCATCGATGACCGCCGTCACGGTCTCCTCGCCGAAATCAGGATAGGCAGGGTTGCCGTGGAGGTTACCCATCCCGGCGATGGCATCGAGGGCAAATCGGATTTGTCGAACGGGGGCTGCGTATGTCATCTATGGGATCAGGACCTGAACATATTTCGGGCACACTGCTTCAGGCCGGGCAAGGCAATCAAGGAGTTTTCCATGCGCTGGGTTCCCGCACTCATCCTCGCAGCAATGCCCTTGAGTGCATCCGCGGCCAATACGTCCCTCAATCCGCAATCTGCACCCAAGGGAACGTACCGGCTGGATCCAGGCCACACCCTGGTCCAATTCTGCATTCCCCACATGGGCATCAGCAATTATTGCGGCCGTTTCGGCAAGGTCAGTGGCTCGATCACCTTCAATGGAGCCCAACCGGAGAAGAGCAGTGCAAAGATCGAGGTGGATGTGGGCTCGCTGGACACGCCATCCGACCCCCTCGACGAAAAGCTGAGGACCCAGTTCTTCGAGACCGACAAGCACCCCCTCGCACGCTTCATCTCCTCCGGTATCCGCGTGACCGGTGACAGAACGGGGATCATCGCAGGGCAACTCGAACTCCATGGGGTCAAGAAACCCGTGGAAATCGCGGTCACCTTCAACGGCGGCCTCATGCACCCCTTTTCAAACGCCTACGCCATAGGGTTTTCCGGCACCACGACGATCGCCCTCGAGGATTTTGCGTTTCCCGATGTTTCCTGGAGATCCTTCGTCGGCGACGCTGCAAAGCTGACGCTGGAAGTCGAATTCATCGCGGAGAAGTGATGTCATGACAGACACCCCACGCTACAACGCCATCGCCCAGCTCCTGCACTGGATCATGGCCATCGCCATCATCGCGATGATCATCGTCGGCGAGGTGATGGGCGACCTGTCGCGCGACGACCCCATGAAGTTCGAGCTGTACCAACTCCACAAGTCTGCCGGGCTCACGATCCTGGCCCTCGCGCTCTTCCGCATCGTGTGGCGGCTGCTGCATGCACCGCCAGCCTTGCCAGCCGGCATGTCATCATGGGAACGCTACGCCGCAGGCTTCACGCATCTGGCCTTCTATTTCCTGATTGTCGCCATCCCGGTCACCGGTTGGGCAATCGCATCGACCTCGTCGTCAGGCGTCCCCACCTTGTGGTTCGGACTGTTTGAGGTCCCCCCGCTTCCGGGCCTGTCCGGAGCCGAAGACATGCATGACCTCAACGAAGCCGCGGAAGAGGCACATGAGCTGCTGGCCAACCTGACAATCCTGCTCCTTCTGCTTCATGTCGCAGCCGCCCTCAAGCATCACTTCTGGAACCGCGACGACGTGCTGAAGCGCATGCTGCCCTTCCTGCGATAGGAAACCGACCAATGAACAAGCACCTGAGCATTGCCGTAACCACCCTCTTGCTGGCCCTGGGACAGACAGCGCACGCAGCCCCCGCATGGAACGTCGACGCATCCAGGAGCAGCCTGACCTTCAAGGTCGGCGTCAACGGCGAAACAGTGCAGGGAAGCTTCCCGGGCTTCGGCGCGCAGATCCGCTTCGACCCCAACGACCTGGCGTCATCATCGGTCAAGGTGGTGATGGACACGTCGGGAATTCGCACCGGAGACCGGACGCGCGACACCATGCTCCTCAAGCCGGCATGGTTCAACGTGCTCGACTTTCCGCAAGCCACATTCACCTGCCCGAAGTTCACAAGCAATGGACCAGGCAAGTTCGTGTGCGAGGGAAAACTCGCGATCAAGGGCATCACGCGCGACGTGAAACTACCCTTCACCCTCGACATTCAGGGACAAAAAGCCGTCGCGCGCGGGTCAGCAACAATCCGCCGGCTCGATTTCAAGGTAGGCGAAGGCGCTGACTTTGCAACGGGTTCTCCGGTGGCACTCGATGTCACGGTATCGATCGTCGTGGTTGCGACGAAGGCGAAATAGGACGCGCCCAGGATGCCCACGCGCGCGCCGACACCGGAGGCCCTGGCAGAGGCGGCGCAACTGCTGAAGCAGGGCAGGCTTGTCGCCTTCCCGACCGAAACGGTCTACGGCCTCGGCGCCGACGCCACGAGCGATGAGGCTGTGTCAGCGATATTCGCCGCCAAGGGCCGACCCCAGTTCAACCCCTTGATTGTTCACGTCCAGGACGCGGGCGCAGCATCCCGCCTGGCCCACATGTCCAGCGTCGCCATGCAACTGGCCAAACGTTTCTGGCCGGGACCGCTGACGCTTGTCCTGCCAAGACAGGCGAACTGCCGGGTCTCCTGGCTGGCCACGGCGGGCCTCGACACGATCGCGCTGCGCTGTCCGGCTCATGGCGTGGCACAGGCGCTCCTGTCGGCTTTCGGCGGCCCGATTGCAGCCCCCAGCGCCAACCCGTCCGGGACCGTTTCACCGACCACCGCCGCGCATGTCGAGCAGGGCCTGGGCAGTGCCGTCGCGATGATCCTCGATGGAGGCCCTGCGCTGCTGGGCCTCGAGTCCACCATCATTGGCCTCGCCGGCCCGCAACCTGTCATGCTCCGCCCGGGTTCCATCACCCGCGACGAGATCGAGCAGGTCACCGGCCCACTCCACGTGGCCAGCGACAGCGAAGGCGCCCCCCACGCACCCGGCCGCCTCAAGCGGCACTACGCGACATCAAAACCTCTGCGCCTGAACGCCACCACGACACGGCCCGGTGAGGCCCTGCTCGCATTCGGTCAGCCGTTGCAAGGCGCCCATTTGACAATGAACCTCAGCCCCACATCCGACCTGCAGGAAGCCGCAGCCCACCTCTTTGCCATGCTGCGCGCGCTCGACGCCTCGGATGCCAGCGCCATTGCCGTGATGCCGATCCCCTCTCGAGGCCTGGGAGAGGCGATAAACGACAGGCTGGCGCGCGCAGCCGTGCGCGAGTAGACCACACGCATGAACGCCCACCGTCCGCCGTCACAAGAAACGTTGCAGCAGCTCATGCAGGCCGCTGGCCCCGGGGGCTTCACGCAGGATCAGGCCGTGATCGCCCCCCATCTGCGCGAATGGCGCGACCGTTTCATCGGCGCCACCCCGCTGCTCCTGCGCCCGGCCTCGACGCAGGCCGTGGCGCGGATCGTGAGCATCTGCAACCAGACACGGACCGCCATCGTGCCCCAGGGCGGCAACACCGGCCTCGTCGGCGGACAGATCCCCAGCCCCGACGGCACCCAGGTCCTCTTATCCCTCGCGCGACTGAATGCGGTGCGCGCGACCGACCTCGATGCAGGAACACTGACGGTCGAGGCCGGCTGCATTCTTGATGACGTGCGCCGGCATGCCAACCAGCATGATCGCCTGTTCCCCCTGAGCCTTGCGTCCGGCGGCAGCGCGACCATTGGTGGCCTCCTGTCCACCAATGCAGGCGGAACGGCCGTTCTTGCCTACGGCAACATGCGCGAGTTGGTGCTGGGTATCGAGGCCGTCCTGCCCGACGGAGAGATCTGGAATGGGCTGCGCGCCCTCAGGAAGGACAACACGGGTTACGACCTGAGGAACCTGCTTGTCGGCGCCGAAGGAACATTGGGCATCATCACGGCGGCCGTGCTGAAGCTGTTCCCTCACCCCAAGGAAATGCTCACGGGCTTCCTGTCCGTGGACAGCGTCGAGAGCGCCCTTGCCCTGCTCAATCGCCTGCAAGGCGCGGGCCTGTTCGTGACGTCATTCGAATTGCTGCCCGAGCGAGGCCTCGAGTTCGTCCTGAACCACATTCCTGGCACCCGTCGCCCCGTTGAAAGCGCAGGTCCCTGGCACGTGCTCGTGGAAATATCGCTGTTCGACAAGGCCGCGGCCTCCCTCGCGCGCCACGAACTCGAGGCAACGATGGGCGCAAGTGGCGTGCGCGATGGGACGCTGGCCCAGTCGGAAGGGCAGCGCAACGCGCTCTGGCGCCTGCGCGACGCGATGTCCGAAGCCCAGAAACCCGAAGGCGGCAGCATCAAGCACGATGTCTCGGTGCCCGTTTCAGCCGTCCCTGCGTTCATCGCCGAAGCGACCGCCGCCGTGACCGCCCTGATCCCCGGTGCACGCCCGGTACCCTTCGGTCACCTGGGTGACGGCAACATCCACTTCAACATCACCCAGCCCAAGGGCGCGGAAACATCCGCCTTCCTGTCCCGCCTGCCCGAGGTCAACCAGCTGGTGCACGACATTGTGCACCGTCATAACGGCTCGATCAGTGCCGAACACGGCCTGGGCATCGCCAAGGTGGACGAGATCACGCGCTACAAGTCGAAGACCGAGATCGGGGCCATGCAGGCCATCAAGAGGGCCCTCGATCCCAACGGCATCATGAACCCCGGCAAGGTGGTCCGCGTCTGAATTCAGTCGCGGTATCTCAACGACCGCAGACCCGCTGCAGCATAGACGCCGTCGAGCACCTCCTGCTGCATGATGATCGCATCACCTTCGGTAGGAACCGGCACCTGCGCTTCGAGCGCATGGAGGATCGTGTCCAGCTGCCACGTATAGGTCGAAATGCGGCTGATCCGCGGCGACAGCGATTTGGCACCCGCCTTCAGCACGAGGCTGCCGCCATGATGCGGCGCCAGCGGGTTGGTGAACAGGATCTCTCCCTTGGAGCCCTTGACATTGAGGCGCGCCGCAAAGGCCTCGCCAGCAGCCATTGACGCAGACAGGGTCGCACGCACGGCGCCCGGGAACGTCAGAACAGCCTGCATGGTTTCATCGACGCCGCGCGGGCTCAGCACCGGCTTGGCATCGATATGAACAGGTCGCTGGCGCAGGATGTTCAGCGTCCAGCTCAACGGATAGCAACCCAGGTCCATGAACGCGCCCCCACCGGTTTCCGGCAGATGACGGATCTCGGCCCCGGCCCTATCATCGATGGCAATGTTGAACACGGCATCGATCGTGCTGATCAGGCCGATCTCGCCGGCATCAATCCACGCCAGCATCTGCAGGAACCCGGGATGATAGCGGTAATGGAAAGCCTCGATGACCCGCTTGCCCGCAGCCCGTGCCGCCGCCATGACCTGCGCGACCTCGCGCCCGTTCATCGCGAACGGCTTCTCGCAGATCACGTGCTTGCCCGCATTGAGCGCCTTTATGCACCATTCCGCGTGCAGGTTGATCGGAAGCGCATTGTAGATGACGTCGATGTCAGGCGCAGCCACCAGCGCCGCATAGTCCGCATCGTGACGCTTGAACCCATGGGCGTCGGCAAAGGCCTTCGCCCGGACCGGATCGCGCGCCGCAACCGACTGGAGCACTGCCCCCGGCCGAACCCGGGCAGGATGCACGATCGCGTTGGGGGTGATCCGCGCCGCGCCCAGACAACCGATCCTCATCACTGCAGCCCTCCCGATGGGATATCGTGCCAGCGGAAGGCTTGCGGCAGTTTTCCCGGTTGATCCGTGTCAAAGGTACTCATAGAGACGGTGGCTATTCTAGTTGCGAATGATTTTCAAGAACTCCGCCCTGCGAGAAGCCGCCCTCATGAAGCTCCACGAACTGAAGGCAGGTCAAAAGGCCCGTATCCGGTTCATCCACGCTGGCAGCGAGCAGATGGACGTCAAGCTGCGTGAACTGGGCTTTTCCGAGGGCGACGAAGTCGAGATGGTCGGTGCTGGCCCCTTCGGCGGCCGCACGCTCGCCGCGCGGCTCAACCGCACCCTGATCGCCCTGCGAACTTCCGAGGCCGCACTCATCGAGGTAGACCCGACGTGACACCATTTCGCCTCGCCCTGGTCGGCGCCCCGAATAGTGGAAAATCCACGCTCTTCAATGGCCTGACAGGAGGCCGCGCCAAGGTGGCCAACTACGCAGGCGTTACCGTCGAGCGACGCAGCGGCCTCTTTGCAACGCCGGCAGGCCACGAGGTCGAACTGATCGACCTGCCGGGCATCTACGGCCTTTCTGCGCGAACGCTGGACGAGCGCATTGCCGTCGACGTGATCAGCGGTGCTGCGGACCAGGACCTCAAGCCAGACGCACTCCTGGTGCTCATGGACGCCGCCGACCTGCGCACGCACCTGCACCTTGCCCTTCAGCTCAAGGCTCTGGGCAAGCCCATGCTGCTGGTGCTCAACATGATCGACCTCGCCAACCGCGACGGGGTCGAGATCGATATCGCCGCCCTGGAAAAGCACCTCGGCATGCCCGTGGTGGCATCCTGCGCCACCCGCAAGGCGGGCCGCACCGCCCTGCTCGACAGGCTCGACGCACTCATAACCAACCCTCCCGTCCTGCAGGCTCGAGAGGGCACCGACGGCCTCCAGGCCCTGCAAAGAACGGCGCGCGACATCGCCCGTTCAGTCATCGTGCGCGAACCGCCGATGAACCAGGTCACGCGCGCCATCGACACGGTGGCGCTCCACCCCGTTTTAGGTCTCCTGCTGCTGGCAAGCATACTCTTCCTTGTCTTCCAGGCCGTCTTCACGTGGGCGCAATTGCCGATGACATGGATCGAGGACGGGTTCACCTGGCTGGGCCATTTGATCGGATCGGTAGCCCCGGAGGGATGGATCCGAAGCCTGCTGGTCGACGGCATCATCGCAGGCATTGGCAGCGTGATCGTCTTCCTGCCACAGATCGTGATCCTCTTTGCCTTCATCCTCGCCCTCGAAGCTTCGGGCTACATGGCCCGCGCAGCCTTTCTCATGGACGAGTTGATGCTGCGGGTCGGCCTCAACGGCAGGGCCTTCATCCCGCTGCTCTCAAGTTTCGCCTGCGCGATACCGGGCATGATGTCGGCCAGGACCATTGAAAACGAGAGCGACCGGCTGACGACGATCCTCGTGGCCCCGCTCATGACCTGCTCGGCCCGCTTGCCGGTCTATACGCTGATCATCGCCGCGTTCATCCCTCCAAATTCCGTCGGCCCCTTCAATCTCCAGGGCCTCGTGATGTTCGCCCTGTACCTCGCCGGCGTCATGAGCGCGATCACGATGGCCTACATCCTCAAACGGACCCTCACCCAGGGAAAAGCCCAGCCGCTGCTGATGGAACTTCCGACCTACAAACTGCCGGACCCGGCGGATTTCGCGATCAATCTGTGGCTCCGGGGCAGCGCCTTCATCCTGCGCGCCGGACGTTTCATCTTCTTCGTGTCCGTTATCCTCTGGTTCCTCGCCGCCTTTCCCTCGGACGCCAATGGCATTCTTGAAACCTGGGCGGGCATGCTGGGGAGTTGGATCGAGCCACTTCTGCGCCCCATCGGCTTCAACCTCGAGATCGCCATCGCCCTGGTACCCGGCTTCGCAGCGCGCGAGGTTGCGGTGGGGGCGCTGGGAACCGTCTACGCCATCCACGCAGGCGACGGCACGGCGGGGCTCGCGGCCGCACTCCAGCAGGCATGGTCCCTGCCGACGGCGCTCGCCTTCCTGGCATGGTACGTCTTCGCCCCCCAATGCATGGCCACACTGGCTGTCGCGCGACGTGAAATGAATTCGTTGCGATGGACGATCTTCATGTTCGCCTATCTGTTCGTGCTGGCCTATATCGCGGCGGGCATCACGTACTGGACCGCAGTTGGCCTTGGCCTCTGACGGTTTTCAGCGCCCGCGCGGGGCGAAGATATAGGTAAAACCGCGATACGCAGCCTCGTGTCGCTGCGGGTCGAACAGCGGGATCTTGACCTGCATGTCACGTGGCACCTGGTCTTTGGCGCGCATCAGGTACAGCGGATCGATCAATTCGGAGGTATCGTTATCCCAGGCAGGATACCCACGGTTGTTCGTCACCCAGTAGATGGCCGCGGGATCAGTGACCTCGTAGACCTCCCAGTGGACTTCAGGAAGGAACCGTCGCTTGCCGCCAGGCCGCCAGACGCGGGCAAGCGGGGCGCCACGCGCCACGACCTGCCCGGGCTTCAGGGCCGAGATGTCATCATGGCGCAGATGATAGAACGCTGAATAGTGAAAGCGGACATCTCGGCCAGTCCCCAGCTCTTCCCGGCTGTGAAGCATCAGAAGCGCGCCCTCCTCGCCCCACCCCCAGTCCGCGCGCCAGACCGCAACGACCGTTCCCTGCGCAGGGGACAGGATTTGCTCGCCTAGCTCTCCGCCATCCACCCCGGAGTGTGCTTCATCCCGGCGCGACCCATCGATATCCCGCATGCTCCCGTAAAGCGACGTCAGCGGGGACAGCGCGACGTCACGCGGATACACAGGCACGAGCCCGGTAGGTCTGCGGCCATATCCTTTCAGCGCTCGGGTCACGGGATCACTCTCATTTCCGGGCCATGTCGGCATCTGGGGACACAGGAACCAGAAGGCAAGCCCCGCGAGCAGCAATGCCGCCACAGAGACAAAACCCCACAGGAAAGACTTCCTCGCACGCATCAGCGCCTTCTCGGGCGGGCCGCGAGCCCAGGAGACAACAACTGAAGATTCCGGGACATGATCCAGATCAACTCCAACACCACGAGCCGATGATACTCAAGCACAGGTGACACGATGCAGACCATCGGTGCCATCACGGGCAGCCACTCTGGAATGCGGCAGAAATCAAGCACGCGCAAGGAGGTACCACCTTCGGTACATCCACCGGAAGAAGCAGGCTCCGCGAAGAACAGGGGGACAGGTCATGGGGTCCATGGACAAGACAGTCACGGCGCAGGAAGATATGCCGCAGGACAGCTTCGGCATCCACCGCCTGTTCGAGGCCCAGGCCCGGCAGCGCCCGCACCACACGGCAATCGAGTTCGCCGACAATTTTGTTTCCTACGCCGAACTCGACCGTCGCGCCAACCGGATGGCGTGGGCACTGAAGCGCCGCGGCGTAAAGCCTGGCGACCTCGTGGGCCTATACCTGCCCAAGGGAACAGGCCTCTTCGAAGCCATGCTGGGCATCCTGAAAGCGGGTGCAGGCTACGTCCCGGTGGACCTGAGATTCCCGGCCGAGCGCATCAACGGCATTTTTGCCGATGCCGGGGTCCGCGCGATCGTGACCGACAGTGAACGCACCAAGACCCTCGCCCCATCGACGGCGGCACGCCTGCGGATCGATGGCGATGCCGCCGAGATCAGGACACAGCCTGCAACCCCGGTGGCCGATGAACCCTGCACCGCAGAAAGCGCAAGTCCCTGCTACGCAATCTACACGTCGGGATCCACCGGACGGCCGAAAGGCGTCCTTGTCACGCACACCAATGTCCGCACCTTTGCAACCGCCCTTCCCCGTGAGTACGGCCTGGGACCCGATGAACGCGTCTACCAGGGTTTCTCGACCGCATTTGACGCCTCGGTGGAAGAGATCTGGGCCGCCTTTGCCCTTGGTGGAACGCTGTGCATTCCCACCGAAGAGATTGCCAGGTCGCCAGCGGATGCCGCGGCCTTCATCGCAGCAGGCCGGATCACCTATTTTTCAACCGTACCGACTTTCCTTTCCATGGTCCCGGGCGACTTGCCCCTGGTCAGGACGCTCGTTCTTGGCGGAGAGGCCTGCCCCCAGCACCTTGTTGCCCGCTGGGCGAGGCCGGGACGCCGCATGCTCAACACCTATGGCCCGACCGAGACCACGGTCGTGGCAACATGGGTCGAATGCAGCCCCGACCAGCCCGTTACGATCGGCAAGCCCCTGCGCGGCTATCACGCCTATGTGGTTGATGAAGACATGAACCCCGTTCCTGCTGGCCAGGAAGGGGAGTTGCTCATCGGCGGCAACGCTGTCGCGGCGGGCTACATCAACAGACCGGACCTGACGGCAGACAAGTTCATCCGCAATCCTTTTCCTGCAACGGCCCCCCTCGCACCGGTTCTCTACCGGACCCACGACTGCGTCACGCAGGACGCCGACGGCAATATTCAGTTCGTCGGTCGCATGGACGACCAAGTGAAGATCCGCGGCTTCAGGGTAGAACTGCAGGAGATCGAAAGCGTCCTGCGCGACGATCCCGTGGTGATGGGAGCCGCGGTCAGGATCGTCCACGTCCATGGACTGCCGGAAATTGCGGCCTACATCGTTCCGGCACAAGGGGCAACGATTGACCGCGACGCCACCGCGCGACGCCTCAAGGCCCGCCTCCCCGACTACATGGTGCCGCGCTTCCTCGAGACGATCGATGCTCTCCCCTTCACCACCAGCGGCAAGATCGATCGAAAAAGCCTGCCCGAGCCGATGCAACAGCTTCAGCCGCGCAGCAAGCCGCTCGAACTGCCAGCCACAAGGATGGAAGAGACAATCCTTGACGTCTGGCGCAAGTTCTTCCCAAACACCCCCGTCTCGGTCCTCGACGACTTCTTCCTCGATCTCGGTGGACACTCATTGCTGGCCGCACAAGTCGCAACGGCGCTGCGTCAGGACGCGGGGCTTGAAGCGGCCTCTGTCATGCAACTCTACACGTTCCGCACCATCCGCGCCCTCGCCAGCTGCCTCGACGAATGGCGCACACCCGAGAGCCGCACGCTCGATGATCATGTCGAGGCCGGCCAGAAGACCCGCGCCGAGCAGGTTTTCGTAACCGTGCCCGTCTGGGAACGCTGGACGACAGTCGGGCTTCAGGCGCTGGCTCTTCTCGCCTACCACGGGATCCAGATCACACCGCTGGTGGCCATCGCCTCGCTCGCTCTCGGAGCCATCGGCGGAACAATCCCCACGCCCGATGCCCTTTGGTATGCGACGGTGATCGGGTTCCTCGCATGGCCATCGATGCTGCTGATATCCATCGCCGTGAAGTGGCTGGTGGTTGGCAAGCTGAAGCCAGGCAAATATCCGCTCTGGGGGCTCTACTACTGCCGCTGGTGGACGGCGAACCTGTTTCAGCAACTGGGCTGGCCGCACATGTTCAGCGGTACGCCGCTGATGTCCGCCTATTACAGGGCCATGGGCGCCCGCATCGGGCGTGAGTGCCAGATCATGACCCCCATCGCATCCGGGCATGATTTGCTGTCGATCGGGGATCGCGCGTCGGTCGGCATCGAAACGCATCTGGCAACCGGTCGCGTCGAGGACGGATGGCTCAAGCTGGGCCGCATCGACATCGGTCGGGATTGCTTCATTGGTGCTCAGGTCGCGATCGGCATCGACACCAGGATCGAGGAAAACGCCTGGATCGATGACCAGAGCCACGTGCCTGACGGCACGGTGATTGCATCGGGAACGCGCGCACAAGGCGCGCCGCTCGTGCGAAGCGAATTCCCGACGCCGCAAGCGGTGTCCGGCGCAAAGGCAAAGCCGATCCTCTACGCCATTGCCCACCTTGGCCTGATCTACGTGATGGGCTACCTGCTGATGCTGGCGGCCCTGCCCGGGCTCGCTCTGGCAGCCTGGTCCTTTACCCAACCCGATTTCCTGCTCGCATCGGCGGCCCTGATCGCAACAGTTCCGGTCAGCGTTCTGTGGTACATGGCCTGCGTCATCGTCGTGAAGAACCTGTTCATAGGCAGGATCACGGCCGGAACCGTTTCAGTCTACAGCCCGGCTTATCTGCGGATCTGGTTCAACCGGTACCTCATGGCAAACACGCGGCACATCCTGCTGCCGCTCTACGCGACCGTGTATCTCCCGTGGTTCTATCGTCAACTGGGAGCGCGGATCGGCAAGAACACCGAGATATCGACGCTGAACGAGGCGACGCCGGACCTGCTTGAAATAGGCGATGGAAGTTTCCTCGCGGACGAATGCGTCATCGGCGCGATCCGGGTCGCCAATGGCTCTGCGGAACTCAAGCCGGTTCGGATTGGCGACCGCTGCTTTGTCGGCAACAGCGCCCTGCTGAAGGGCGGCGTCACCATGGCCGACGGCTCGTTGCTCGCCTTGCTGTCAAGTGAAGGCGACAGGGCAAGCCTTGCAAGGGAGAACGGCCAGTGGCTTGGCTCGCCTGCATTCCAGTTGCCCAGAAATGTACCCGACATGGGATACAGCGAGGCAGAGCTCTACACGCCTACGCCTCAGCTCGTGCTCAAGCGAAAATTTGCCGACGCCATCCGCGCGCTGCTGCCGGCTTATGTCTGGCTCGCCGGTCTCATGGCCTTCGTTGCCGTGGCAAGTGCGGCATGGATCAACCTGCCCCTTTGGGGCTGCCTCCTGGTGCTGCCGGCAGCCTCGCTGGCAACCTCGGCCTTCGAGATCGCGGCTGTTGCCGGCATCAAGTGGTTCATCTCCGGCCGCTTCACGCAGACGACGCACCCGCTGTGGTCCGACGCCGTCATTCTCGACGAGATCGTCAATGGCGCCTATGAAAGCCTGTCAGCCTCAGTATTGCCCATGCTGCAGGGAACCCCCTTCCTCGCACCCGCCCTGAGATTGTTCGGCTGCCGGATCGGCAAGTGGTGCTTCCTCGACACCACCTATTTCTCCGAGTTCGATCTGGTGGAGATCGGCGATCATGCCGCCCTGAACCAGGGCACGACGGTCCAGACCCACCTGTTCGAGGACAGGGTCATGAAGAGCGGAAGCGTCCGCATCGGAGCCGGTTGCACGACCGGAAACATGAGCATCGTGCTGTACGACACGCAACTGCAGGACGGCGCCGTCATCTCACCGATGGCCGTCGTCATGAAAGGCGAGATCCTCTCACCCGGAACGCGTGCCAGCGGCATCCCGTGCCAGAACATGGCCGCCGCACGGCGGATCAGGGAAGAAACACCGACAGCGTTGCCGGCAACGCTTGAAACCGAAGGCCGGAACTGGCGCCAAGCCGCCGAATGAACCCGCAAAAAGGAGAACTGGAATGAACTTCAGGAACACGATCATCGCCGCACTGGCAGCACCACTTCTGGCCTCCACGCTTGCCGCGCAGGAACTGAAGCCTTCGCCCGGCGATATCTGGTGGAGCGAGTATCTGGCCCAGGACCCGACGGCCACCAGCAATTTCTACGCAAATGTCATCGGATGGCAGGTCAAGACGATGGCCCTCGAGGACCTCGAGCGCGCCGCCAAGCCCGGCGAAAAGCCATACATCATGATGATGTCCGGCCCTGATGAGCGCGCGGGCCTCATGCAATTGATGGATGCTGATTATCCTGGCGCGCGCCAGGGGTGGTTCAACTATTTCTACGTCGACAACCTCGAACAGGCGATGGCGCGCGCGGTGCAGCAGGGTGGCAAGGTCATTCGCGAGCCTTCCGAAGTAACCCCGGACACCGAGATCGCAATCATTCAAGACCCTGAAGGTATCCTGATCGGCCTGGCCTCGGCACTCTGAGGCAGGCCTCGCATCACTTGGGCTGCAAGGCCCGGGAACTGATGCTCAGGCCCTCGAAGGCCTCCGCGCGGTACGATGCTACCATGGCGATGCAGTCGTCGCGGACCTCGATGGATTGAAGGTGACACGCAGACGGGAGCATGGGCGCAAGCACCCGGCACCCGCCTGCCGCATCAAACGCGACTTCGACATCCTGCGGTCGCAGGGACTGGCTGTCACCGTGCAGCTTCATGACTGCCTCCTTGGCAACCCAATACGCCAGCAGCGATTGCGCACGCAGGCTGTCGGGAACGGCTTGAAGGCGATCAGCCTCGCCCCTGACCAGGATCTCGCCGGCCAACCCCGGCGAGAGCGCGCGCATGATCTCGACATCGACGCCCACCGGACCTGAGCGCGACACGGCAAGGACGGCGACGTCGCCGGAATGTGAAAGGTTGAAATGCAGATCGCAGTGCGTGGCCAGCGCGGGCTTGCCATGCGCCGACGTCACGAACTGCAGCGTTGCCGGGGACAGGCCCAGGGCCTCTCCAAGGATTTGCCGCACGCCCGCATGCGCCGCGACAAAATTGACGGAATCCTGGGGGCGCACCAGGCGGCGGGCACGCGCGCGCTCTTCATCAGAGAGGATGTCGAGCAGGCCAAGTGCCTGAACCGCACTCGGACCCAGCGACCAGGTCCAGACCCGTATGGGCTCAACCCTCACGACACCCCGGACCGGTCGCTGAATGACCTATTTGATCTTGAGCAGCTCGACTTCGAACAGAAGCACCTGGTCGCCCGTGATCTTGGCGCCCTTGCCCCGACAGCCATAGGCAAGCCCTGAAGGAATGGCGAGTTCGAACTTGTCACCTTCCCGCATGAGGGTGAGTGCTTCCTGCCAGCCCTTGATCACCTGTCCGGCCTCGAACTCGATGGCCTTGTTCTCGTCGAACAGGGTCCCATCGATCAGGGTACCGCGGTAATTGACCGTGACCATGGAGGCCCAGGTCGGCTGGCGGGTCCCGGTGCCCTTGCGAAGCACTTTGTACTGCAGGCCGCTTTCAGTGACCACGACGCCAGGCTTTGCCTTGTTGGCATCAAGGAACGCCTGCATCCGCGCCCAATTGGCCTCATCGCGCGGCGGGCACGTATCGACGGCGCGGGCCTTGGGCTTGGGATCTTCAGACGACAGATCGAACACGCAACCCGAGAGCGACAGCGCAGCGAGGGCAACAAGGGCAAACCGGCCATACATGGATCGAGGACCTTCCGCGTTTCAAAGAGCAGCGGAAACTGCCCCGACGCCCCTGTTAAATGCAAGCCCGTTGTGCCACCTACGAACACCGACAACCGGAGAGCGACATGACGGGTTCACAGCGCCAGGCCATCTTCATCACCGGGGCCGCGTCAGGCATGGGGCGGGAAACGGCCCTGCTTTTTGCCGGCAAGGGCTGGTTCGTCGGTGCGACGGACGTGAACCTCGACGGCCTCAGGACGCTGGAACAGGTGTTGGGATCGGAAAACTGCTGGATCCGCAAGCTTGACGTTACGTCGAAAAAGGATCTCGAGACCGCGCTGGCGGATTTCTGCGCCAAGTCAGGCGATCGCCTCGATCTGATGTTCAACAACGCCGGCATCGGCGAGTCCGGCTGGTTCGAGGACATACCCTACGAGGCCGCCATGCGCGTGGTTCAGATCAACTTCGTGGGCGCCCTGAACGGCGCCTACGCATCCCTGCCCTGGCTGAAGAAGACGCCGAATTCCTTGCTGTTCACGACGTCCTCCTCGTCGGCGACGTACGGCATGCCGCGCATCGCGGTCTACGCCGCCACCAAGCACGCCGTGAAAGGCCTGACCGAGGCCTTGTCGATCGAATGGGCGCGCCACGGCGTCAGGGTAGCCGACGTCCTTCCGGGGCTGATCGACACAGCGATCCTGCGATCAACCCCTAACCGGACGGGCGACGCCCCCAAGCCGACGGAAGAGCAGTTCTACGCCAAAGCCCCGAAAAAGGGGATGTTCCGGCTGATGCCGGCCTCAAGCGTGGCCGAGTGCGTATGGAACGCCTATCACGGCAACAGGCTGCACTGGTATGTGCCCGCGGAAATCGCCTGGATCGACCGGATCAAGGGATTTGCGCCGATGTTCATCAGGGCGCAAATCCTCAAGCTGTTCCCGGCCCTGACAGCGCTCAAACCCTGAGCGCTGCCGCACCCTAGAGGTGACGGCCTGGCAGGGGCCTGTAGAAGATGTGGGTGCCGATCTCGGCAACCTTGATCATCCGCGATGCCCACGACGGGCTCACATAGTCGGCATGGTAGAAAGTGGCGCCGCCGGCGACAGGGTTCACCTTGCCGCCCGTCCGCATGACATTCGCAGCGATACGCATTGCCTGGCGCCAGGCATCGCGATCGCGCACCCGGTCTGCAACGCCATCGCAGGTAAATGAGAACTGGCAACCCGTCTTGCGGTGCGAGCCTTCATAGACGACGCCGCAGATTGTCCGCGGGCGACCGGGCACGCGCGTGCGGGCCACAACGACCTCGGCGACAGCCTTTTGCCCAACAGCGCTTTCGCCACGCGCTTCGAAATAGACGGCGGTCGCGAGGCAATTCTTCTCGCGCACATAGGTCTGGTACGAGGGACGATTGACCAGGTTGCGCACGACCGTACGAGGCGTGACGCCAGATGCATCATGCTTGGCAAGCGTCGGGCGCAACCCAACGGTGAGGGCGCCCTCACCCTGCTCGCCTGACGTGCCCCCGAAAGGAAGGTCACGCATGACCGGTACTGCCGCGGCAATCGCGCAGGCGTAGATCAGCGAGCCGCCAAGGGCCGCCGTCAGGATCCTGTTGTTGCGGCGCAGGCGCGCCAATAGTCCATGCGTCTTCGCCATGTGACCTCCATGGTTAGGAAGGCGTTCACCCCTTGGTACTCACCGGGCCCCTTGAGGGACCTCTTGTTGTCGGAGAGCCACTTGCAGCCTTTGGGCCAGTAACCACTCCTGCGGTTCGCCAGGGACCTGTTGCCGAGAAATCAGCCGGTCCGAGACACAACCGTTGCGCGCATCGTTAAGAATGCTTGCAGGGAACGGGTAGTTCCTGTCCCGCTGCGGTGCAACAAACTCGCGGTTGTATAGGCAGGAAGTACTCACGTGTCAGCCCGACACACACGTAAAACTCTATGTCAAGCTGTCGCACGAAGCACACGGTTACCGGCGCACGTCATACTGGATCATTTGAATATTGGAATAATAAAAATTGTAAACTGTCCTGTAAGGACAAAAAACAGATTTGAATCTGAACTTATCAACGTCGAATTGTGATGCCGAAAAGCGACATGGTTTCAACAAGGTCATGAACACGATTTAATGGGGAAATCTGCCAATCCAACACCCGCTTGGACGCGAGTTTCCCCCCGCTGAAGCCGACACGACCAAGCGCGTCCTCGCCAGAAGCCAAGAAAAAATGGCTCAAAATATGGGTTTTATGAAGAGCTGCCTACCCCAGCGCCGCCTGGGCTGCCGCAAGCCGGGCGATGGGAACCCGGAAGGGGGAGCAGGACACATAGTCCAGCCGCGCCGCCTCGCAGAACCGGATCGACGCCGGGTCACCGCCATGCTCGCCGCAAATCCCGAGCTTCAGGTCAGGCCTGACCTTCCGCCCGCGCTCCTCGGCGATACGGATGAGCTCGCCCACACCTTCCGTGTCGAGACTGACAAACGGGTCGTTCGGCAGCAGCCCCCGGCTGACATAGTCCGGCAGGAACTTGGAGGAGTCGTCCCGGCTGAGCCCGAACGTGGTCTGGGTCAGGTCATTCGTCCCGAACGAGAAGAACGCCGCCGACTGTGCGATGTCACCGGCCCTGAGCGCCGCCCGCGGCAGCTCGATCATGGTGCCTACCAGATAGGAAAGCCGGCGCCCGGTCTCGCCCTCGACAGCCTTGGCGACCGCATCGATGCGCGCCTTCAGGAAGTCGAACTCCCCGCGCATGGCCACCAGCGGGATCATGATCTCGGCGGTCAGTGTCTTGCCCGTCTCCGTCTCGACCGCGACCGCCGCCTCGAAGATGGCCCGCGCCTGCATGTCATAGATCTCGGGATAGGACACCCCCAGCCGGCACCCGCGATGCCCCAGCATCGGATTGAACTCGGACAGGTCCTCCAGCCGGTTGCGCAGCTTCCCCGCCTCGATCCCCCAGCGTCCCGGCCACCTCGTCAACCTCGTGCTCCTTGGGCAGGAACTCGTGCAGCGGCGGGTCCAGCAGCCGGATCGTCACCGGCAGCCCGGCCATGATGCGGAACAACTCGACGAAATCCTTGCGCTGATGCGGCAGCAGCCGGGCCAGAGCCGCATCGCGCCCCCCCTTGGTATCGGCCAGGATCATGCGCCGCACATCGTTGATGCGCTCCTCGTCGAAGAACATGTGCTCGGTCCGGCAGAGCCCGATGCCCTCGGCCCCGAAGTCGCGCGCATGGCGCGCATCCGAGGGCGTCTCGGCGTTGGCACGCACCTTCATGCGGCGGAACCCGTCCGCCCAGCCCATCAAAGTCGCGAAATCACCGGAGAGCTCAGGCTGGATCGTGGGCACCCGCCCCTTCATGACCTGCCCCGTAGACCCATCGATTGTGATGACCTCACCCTTCTTCAGCGTCTGCCCGGCGGCCGTCACGACCTGCCGCGCATAGTCGATACGCAGGCCGCCTGCCCCCGAAACGCAAGGCCGCCCCATCCCGCGCGCTACCACAGCAGCGTGGCTCGTCATGCCGCCACGAGCGGTCAGGATGCCGCGCGCGGCATGCATGCCATGGATGTCTTCCGGGCTGGTCTCGATGCGCACGAGGATGATGTCACGCCCATCGCCCGCCAGGCGTTCGGCCTCGCCCGCATCAAAGACGATCTCACCGGAGGCCGCCCCCGGCGAGGCCGGCAAGCCCGAGGCCAGAACCTGGCGGGGCGCCTTGGGATCAAGCGTCGGATGCAGCAACTGGTCCAGAGACGCAGGATCGATCCGCTTGACCGCCTCCGCGCGCGTCAGCACATTTTCCGAGGCCAGATCGACCGCGATCTTGATGGCAGCCTTCGCCGTACGCTTGCCATTTCGCGTCTGCAAGACCCAGAGCCGGCCCTTCTCGATCGTAAACTCGATGTCCTGCATGTCCCGATAGTGCGCCTCGAGCCGACGCACATGATCCTGGAACTCCTGGAAGACCGAAGGCATCTTCTCCTCGAGCGAAGGGTCCTGCGACCCGCTCACCGAGCGCTCGCGCTTCGTCAGCGCCTGCGGCGTGCGCAATCCCGCCACGACGTCCTCGCCCTGCGCATTCAGAAGGTACTCGCCATAGAGTGACGCATCTCCAGTCGAGGGATTGCGCGAAAACGCAACGCCGGTGGCCGAATCCTCACCCATGTTGCCGAACACCATCGCCTGGATGTTCACGGCCGTACCCCAGTCATCCGGAATGTTGTGCAGCCGGCGATAGGTATTGGCCCGCGCATTCTGCCACGAGCCGAACACCGCCCCGATCGCGCCCCAGAGCTGCTCGGCAGGCGTCTGCGGGAAATCAGTCCCCAGCTCCTCGCGCACCTTCGCCTTGTACTGACCCACCAGGTTCTTCCAGCCGTCAGCATCGACCTCGGTATCAAGCGACAGGTCATGCTCTTCCTTGTAGGAGCCGAGCAGTTCCTCGAAATGTTCATGCCCGACGCCAAGCACCACGTCGCTGTACATGGTGATGAAGCGCCGGTAGCTGTCATAGGCAAAGCGCTCGTTGCCGGTCTCCCGCGCAATGGCGGCCGCCGTCTCGTCGTTGAGCCCCAGGTTCAGCACCGTGTCCATCATGCCCGGCATCGAGGCGCGCGCGCCTGACCGCACCGACACCAGCAGCGGGTTCGATACGTCACCAAACGTCCGCCCCGTCATCCGCCCGATCTCGACGAGCCCCGCCTCGACCTGCGCCTTCAGGGTGTCGGGATACGTCTTTTCATTCTTGTAGAAGTGGGTGCACACCTCGGTCGTGATGGTGAAACCTGGCGGCACGGGAAGACCCAGGCTCGCCATCTCCGCAAGATTGGCTCCCTTGCCCCCAAGCAGCTCCTTCATCTTTGCGCTGCCGTCAGCCTTGCCGCCGCCGAAGCCATAGACCCATTTCGTCATGGAGCACATCTTCCCGTTGCTGCACTGTGAAACAGTGCTTGCCATGTGCAGTGCAGCAATTCAAGCGGCTGCCAGCCCCGTGCAGACCTACCCCTCGACCCGCGAAAAATCCGCCACGCTGTGCATGGCCGCGCGTATCTCGGTCAGGAGCTTCAGGCGGTTCGTTCGAAGGGCCGGATTGTCGGCATTCACCGTCACCTTGTCGAAGAACGCATCGACCGGTGCGCGCAAGCGTGACATCGCGCGCATGGCCTCCTCGAACCGCTCCTGCTGCACCTCGGCAGCGACAAGATCATTGGCGATGGCGAGCGTCTTGAAAAGCTCGACTTCCTGCGCAGCTTCGAGCAGCGCAACGTCGGGCTTGCCGGTGAAGCCGGCAAACTTCGCATCCTTCTTCTTTTCCTTGCCTTCCTCGATCTTGAGTATGTTGACCGCGCGCTTGTAGCCCGCCAGCAGGTTCCGGCCGTCATCCGAGCCAAGGAACCCTTGCAGCGCCTGCACCCGACGAACGACAAGGGCAAGGTCATCCTGCCCACCAAGCGCGAACACGGCATCGATCAGGTCATGCCGCACACCCTTGTCGCGCAGCGCCACCTTCAGGCGATCAACGAAGAACTCGACCAGAGACGGCACCCACGCGCCATTTCCGGGGAACGATCCACCTGCCATCCGCGCCGCCTGCACCAGGGGCAGGCGGAACCCGCCATCGAGCACGATGCGGATCACGCCCAGCGCCGCACGGCGCAGCGCGAAGGGATCCTTCGAACCCGTGGGCTTCTCGTCAATCGCAAAGAACCCGGCCAGCGTGTCGAGCTTGTCGGCCAGCGCGACTGCCACGCTGACAGGCGCTGTCGGCGCCTCATCGCCCTGTCCCTGCGGCTTGTAATGATCGGCCAGCGCCTCGGCCACCGCAGCATCCTCGCCATCGTTCAGCGCGAAATAGCGCCCCATGACGCCCTGCACTTCCGGAAACTCTCCGACCGTGCCGGACACAAGATCGGCCTTGCACAGATGCGCGGCACGCCGCGCCTTCGCAGCATCTGCACCCACGACCGGTGCAATCTCTCCGGCAAGATTCTCGATGCGAGCCACGCGCTCGAACTGCGTTCCCAGCTTCGCATGGAACACGATGTCCTTGAGCTGCGCGACACGCGCCTCAAGCCGTGTCTTGCGATCCTGGTCCCAGAAGAATTTCGCGTCCGACAACCGCGCGCGCAGCACGCGCTCATTGCCCGCGACGATATTCCGGCCACCATCCCTGGTGACCATGTTGGCGATGACGACAAAGCGGTTCGAGAGCTTTCCCGTCGCCGGGTCACGAAGCGCGAAGTATTTCTGGTTCGCCCGCATGGTCGAGATCAGGATCTCCTGCGGCACATCGAGGAACCCGCGATCGAATTGCCCGATCAGCGCTACCGGCCACTCGACCAGCCCGGCCACTTCATCCGCCAGCGCATCGTCGGCGATCAGCTCGAGGTTCTGGGCATGGGCAAGCTGGCGCGCCTCGTGCAGGATCTGCGCCTTGCGATCGGCCGCATTCAGGATGACATGGGCCTTCTTCAGCTTCTCGACATAGTCATCGAAGCGCCGGGCCTCGAACATGTCATTGCCGAGGAAGCGGTGCCCGCGCGTGCGGTTACCGCTGCTGATACCACCCACCTCGAACGCCACGACCTCGCCATCGAACGTGCAGAGGATCGAGTGCAGCGGACGAACCCAGGTCATCTCGCCCGCACCCCAGCGCTGGGATTTCGGCCACGGGAAGCTGCGGATCACCTCGGGGACGAGCTCGGCCAGGACTTCAGGCGTCGGACGACCCTTGCGCTCGGTCACGGCAAGATAGAACTCGCCCCCCTTGGGATCCTTCTGCTTGCGGAGTTGATGCAGGTTGAGACCCGTCGACCGCAGGAAGCCCTGGATCGCAGGCTCCGGCGCATCCACGCGGGGTCCCTTTCGTTCCTCGGTAACGTCTGCCTGCTGCGCCGGCAGACCCTCGATGACAAGAGCGAGCCGCCGCGGCGTGGCGTAGGAACGCGCGCCTTCGTTCAGGAAACCGCGATCGGTCAGCCCGCCAACCAAAAGCCGCTCGAGGTCGCGCGCAGCCTGCGCCTGCATGCGTGCGGGAATTTCTTCGGAGAAGATTTCAAGGAGCAATTGGGGCATGTCAGCGCATCCCGCTCAGGCCGGCACCGGCCGTCATGCCCTGCGGGCTGTCGACCCAGGCCTGCGCGCACTCGCGCGAAAGCGCCCTGACGCGCCCGATATAGGCCTGCCGCTCGGTGACACTGATCACGCCGCGAGCATCCAGCAGGTTGAACGTATGGCTTGCGCGGATGCACTGCTCATAGGCCGGCAGCACGTGCCGCCATTCCGGATGCTCGGCCGAGCGCCCGACCTTGCGCGACAACAGCTTCTGGCACTCCGCCTCGGCATCCTTGAAATGCTGGAACAGCGCGTCCGTCGTCGCATGCTCGAAATTATAGCCGGCCTGCTCGACTTCGTTCTGGTGATAGACATCGCCCCAGCGCATGAAATCCGGCGACGAGCGATCCATCGTGTTGTAGGCGAGGTCGAACCCGTTATCGACGCCCTGCACATACATGGCCAGGCGCTCGAGGCCATAGGTGATCTCCGCCGACACGGGCCGGCAGTCAATGCCACCCACCTGCTGGAAATAGGTGAACTGCGTCACCTCCATGCCGTCGCACCAGACCTCCCAGCCCAACCCCCACGCACCCAGCGTCGGCGACTCCCAGTCATCCTCGACAAAACGGATATCGTGTTCGTCGGGCGAGATGCCAAGCGCCTTCATCGAGCCCAGATAGAGCTCGAGCACATTGGCCGGCGACGGCTTCAGGATCACCTGGAACTGGTAATAACGCTGGAAGCGGTTGGGATTGTCGCCATAGCGCCCGTCCTTCGGCCGCCGCGAGGGCTGCACATACGCACACTTCCAGGGCTTCGGCCCCAGCGCCCGCAACGTGGTCGCCGGATGAAACGTGCCCGCACCCATCTCCATGTCATAGGGTTGCAGCAGCACGCAGCCCTGCTCGGCCCAATAATGCTGCAACGTGAGGATAAGCCCCTGGAAGGAGCGATCAGGCTTTTGGGACATTTATCTTGCCACTCGGTTTTCCAAACAATCTCGTCACGCAGAACATGAAAATCAAAAGTCTCCCTCACGACAGTGAGGGAGTACCTGCGCACCGAAGGTGCTGCAGGGGAGGGAGTTCCCTCCCGTTAGCCTCAGCGCCAGAAACTCCATCCCCTGCAGCAGGCTTCGCCTGTGCAGGTACTTCCTCACTGCGTGAGGAAGACAAGAACACTTCGCCCTTCGCGCCCACCTTCAAATAGTCGAACAGGGGCAGCGCCAAGCTATATCCCCAGCTTCTTCTTGATCAGCTCATTCACCGCCTGCGGGTTCGCCTTGCCACCCGTGGCCTGCATGACCTGACCCACGAACCAGCCCACCATCGAAGGCTTGGCCTTGGCCTGATCGACCTTCTGCGGATTGGCGGCAATCACCTGGTCAACGGCAGCCTCGATGGCGCCCATGTCGGTGACCTGCTTCATGCCGCGCGTCTCGACGATCGCAGCCGGATCGCCACCTTCGGTCCAGACGATCTCGAACACGTCTTTGGCAATCTTGCCCGAAATCGTCCCGTCGCTGATCAGCGACACGATCGATCCCATCGCAGCCGCCGACACGGGGCTGTCCCCGATGGCCGTGCCTTCCTTGTTCAAACGCCCGAACAGCTCATTGACGACCCAATTGGCAGCAAGCTTGGCATCCCGCCCCCGAGCGACCTGCTCGAAGAAGTCCGCGCTCTCGCGCTCGGCAACAAGCACGCCCGCGTCATAGGCGCTCAGGCCATAATCCTTCATGAACCGGTCTTTCTTGTCGTCCGGCAGTTCCGGCAGCGAGGCCTTTATGCGGGCGACGAACGCATCGTCGAACTCCAGGGGCAGCAGGTCCGGATCCGGAAAATAGCGATAATCATGCGCCTCTTCCTTGGAGCGCATCGACCGCGTCTCGCCCTTCTTGGAATCGAAGAGCCGCGTTTCCTGCTTGATCGTGCCGCCACCCTCGATGAGGTCGACCTGGCGCCGCGCTTCATAGTCAACCGCCTGCGCCACGAACCGCATCGAGTTGACGTTCTTGATCTCGCAGCGCGTGCCCAGGGGACCACCCGGCTTGCGAACGGAAACATTGACGTCGGCACGCATGGAGCCTTCCTCCATGTTGCCGTCGCACGTGCCCAGGTAACGCAGGATCGCACGCAGCTTCTTCAGGTAGGCCGCGGCTTCCTCTGCCGAGCGAAGGTCCGGTCGCGACACGATTTCCATCAGCGCAACACCAGCACGGTTCAGGTCGACGAAGGACTGGTCCGGATGCTGGTCATGCAGCGACTTGCCCGCGTCCTGCTCGAGATGCAGCCGTTCGATCCCGACCTGGATGGTCTTGCCGCCCGGCAGGTCGACGAGGACGATGCCCTCGCCGACGACGGGCTGCTTGTACTGCGAGATCTGGTATCCCGACGGCAGGTCCGGATAGAAATAGTTCTTCCGGTCGAAGACCGAATACTTGTTGATCTGCGCCTTCAGGCCCAGCCCCGTGCGCACCGCCTGCTCCACGCAGAAGCGGTTGATGACGGGAAGCATGCCCGGCATGCCGGCATCGATGAAGCTGACATGGGCATTGGGATCAGCGCCGAATTCGGCTGATGCGCCCGAGAACAGTTTCGCCTTCGACAGGACCTGTGCATGGACCTCCATGCCGATGACGATTTCCCACTTGCCGGTGGCACCGTCGATCAGCGGACCGGTCTCCGTTCGTGTCGTGACCATGGCCTACACCTCCCACCAGGACTGCGGACGCGGCGTGGCGCCGGCAGCCTTCTCGATCACCTCGCCCACGCGGAACAACGTGGCTTCATCGAACGCCTTGCCGATCAGCTGCAGCCCGAGCGGCAACCCCTCGCTGTTGAGCCCGGCCGGCACCGACAGGCCCGGCAGGCCCGCAAGATTGACGGTCACCGTGAACACGTCATTGAGGTACATCGAGATCGGATCATTCGTCTTCTCGCCGATGCCGAATGCGGGCCCCGGCGCCGTCGGCGTCAGCAGCACGTCGCACTTGGCATAGGCCTCCTCGAAGTCCCGCGCGATCAGCGTGCGCAGCTTCTGGGCCTTGATGTAATAGGCGTCATAATAACCGGCCGACAGCACATACGTGCCGATCAGGATGCGACGCTGCACCTCGCGCCCGAACCCGGCAGCGCGCGTATTCTCGTACATGGACGTGATGTCCTTGCCTGGCACGCGCAGGCCGAAGCGCACGCCGTCATAGCGCGCCAGGTTCGACGAAGCCTCGGCGGGCGCCACGATGTAATAGGCAGGCAGCGCATATTTCGTGTGCGGCAGGCTGACATCGACGATCTCGGCGCCTGCATCCTTGAGCCACGCAATACCCTTCTGCCACAACGCCTCGATCTCGGCCGGCATGCCGTCGATCCGGTACTCCTTCGGAATGCCGACCCGCAGCCCCTTGATATTGCCGGTCATAGCGGCCTCGTAGTCCGGCACCGGGATATCGACGCTGGTCGAATCCATGGGATCGTGGCTCGCCATCGATTTCAGCATGATCGCGCAATCGCGCACCGTACGCGCCATCGGCCCGGCCTGGTCAAGCGACGAGGCAAAGGCCACGATGCCCCAGCGCGAACAGCGTCCATAGGTCGGCTTGATGCCCGCAATGCCCGTGACAGCCGCCGGCTGGCGGATGGATCCGCCCGTGTCCGTGCCGGTTGCACCCATGACAAGGCGCGCCGCCACTGACGCCGACGACCCGCCCGAGGAGCCGCCGGGCACCAGCTTCGTGTCCGAGCCCTTGCGCCGCCAAGGGTTGATGACGGGACCGTAGTAGCTCGTCTCGTTGGACGAACCCATCGCGAACTCGTCCATGTTCAGCTTGCCGAGCATCACGGCGCCATCATTGAACATGTTGCGCGTGACCGTGGATTCGTACGGCGGCTTGAACCCGTCGAGGATGTGCGATCCGGCTGTGGTCAGCACACCCTTTGTGCAGAACAGATCCTTGATGCCCATCGGAATGCCTTCAAGCGGGCGCATGGCCCCGCTGGCGATGCGCTTGTCGCTCTCCGCGGCAGCTGCACGCGCAAGCGCCGGCGTCTCGGTGACGAAGGCATTGAGCGCACGCGCCTTCTCGACAGACTGGATGTGCGCCTCGGTGAGCTCGACCGCGCTGAAGGCTTTCTTGTTCAACCCATCGCGCGCTTCGGCAATGGTCAGATCCGTGAGCTTGCTCATTCGACCACCTTCGGAACCGCAAAATAATTGTCCTCGCCCGCCGGCGCGTTCCTGACCACATCCGGCGCCCGCCCACCATCGGTGACGGCGTCTTCCCGCATCTTCAGCGACACCTTGACGACACTGGTCAGCGGTTCGACCTGGGACGTGTCGACGGCATTGAGCTGTTCGACCCAGGCAAGGATCCGGTTGAGCTCACCCGCCATGGGTTCGAGCCGCTCTTCGGGAAACGCGATCCGCGCCAGGCGCGCGACCCGTCGTACTGTGTCTTTGTCTACGGACATGGCATCAATTTCTTGTGGCGAAACGGCCGCTTTGCTACCAACCCTGCCGGAACCTTGCAAGGCAAGGAGGGGGCGGGACAGGCGTGATCGTAAAGACACCGGCCGAAATGGCTGACAAGCTGAAGCCGGGCGAGCGCCTGTTGGGGCTGGATCTCGGCGAAAAGACCATTGGCCTCGCCCTGTCCGACGTTATGCGCATGATTGCCACACCCCTCGTGACCCTCGAGCGGACCAAATTCTCGGCAGATGCCCAGGCGCTCATCAATATCGTTGAAAAGAACAACGTCGCAGGCCTGGTCATCGGCCTGCCGCTGAACATGAACGGGACCGAGGGGCCGTCGGCACAAAGCGCCCGCGCCTTTGCCCGCAACTTCGAGGGCAAGCGCCCCATGCCTGTCCTGTTCTGGGACGAACGCCTATCCACGACCGCCGTCACCCGCACCCTGCTCGACGCCGACATGTCGCGCGCCCGGCGCAAGGACGTTGTGGACAAGATGGCGGCAAGCTTCATCCTGCAAGGCGTCCTCGACGCGATGAGAAGGTCCACCTGATGCTGGGTCAGTTGCTCCGACGCCTTTACGTCCGACCGCCCGAGCCCATCCCGACGGACCAGGGTCGCCTGCTCGTCCTCGTCGGCGCAGCCTATTTCATCGCCGGCTATGACGTGAACATCTACGGCTTTGCGCTGCGCCAGATCCAGCAGACCTTCCAGATCCCCGAGCAGGACATCGGGCTGGTGATCGTGCTGTTTCGCCTCGGCATCATCCCTGCGCTCGCCCTGGCCTGGCTGGCCGACCGCATTGGCCGCCGAAAGCTGTTGATGATCACGTTGGCAGGCGCCGCACTGTCGACCGTGTGGACCGCCTTTGCCCAGTCCCTGACCGAATTCATCGTTGCCCAGACCATCGCCCGGATTTTCATCTACACCGAGGAAATCCTCTGCATGGTGGTCATAGCAGAAGAGTTTTCCGAGCGAACCCGCGGCTGGGCCGCAGGACAACTAGGGGCGCTCGAAGCTCTGGGGGGCGGCGCCGCAGCGCTCGTCTTCGCCTTCGTCGAGATGCTGCCTTTCGGCTGGCGCGCCATCTACGCGTTCGGCGCCATCCCGCTCCTCTGGCTTGTCTGGGCGCGAAGATCTCTGCCCGAGACCCGTCGGTTTCAGGAACGCGACCAGACAGAGAAGATAAAGCCGTTCACCAGCCTCATGACGAACTACCCCGGAAGGCTTGCCCTTCTGGTATGCCTTTGCGTGCTGTTCGGACTGGCCGTCGGCGCGACAGTCCCCCTTGCCTCTGCCTATTTGCAGGGCACCCATCAATGGCAGCCCTGGCAGGTCAGCGCCCTGACCCTTGGCGCGGGGTTCGTCTCGATCCTGGGAACAACGACGGCGGGCGCCCTCAGCGACCGGTTTGGACGACGACTGATCATCGCCGTAACAGTGATCGCGTCAGCCATCAGCTTTGCCTTGTTCTACAACTGGGCCAGCGGGATCTGGCTGGTCCTGACCTGGACCACCGCTCTCTTTTCAATCCTTGCGGCAAACGTCCTGATGACGGCCCTGGGCGCCGAGCTCTTTCCCACCTCTCACCGTAGCCTCGCAGCCTCGATCCGCATGATGGCAGCCCTCTTTGGCGGGTTGCTGGGCCTGCTTGTCGAACGCGAGCTTTTCATGCTTTACGGGAACCACGGGCCTGCAATCGCCACGCTCGCCCTCGTTGCCCCCTTGTGCCTTGTGCCCGTCTGGTTCCTGCCCGAACCGGCGCAGAAGACGCTTGAGGAGATCTCGGCGGCGCGCAAATGACGGAAGTCCTCTCAGGCCTCATCCCGGTCTTCGCCATCATCGCCCTCGGCTGTGCGCTGAAGCAGGTCGCCATCCTCGACGAAACGGGCTGGCGAGCGGTCGAGCGACTGACCTATTTCGTGCTGTTCCCCTGCTTCCTGTTCGGCGCGATTGCCTTCGCGGACTTTGGCGAAGCCCCGGTCATCCGGCTGGCATTGGCCCTGGCCCTCGCAATGCTCGCGATGGCCGCGCTAACCTACCCCGTGAGGCCCCTGCTGGCGCTGGATGGCCCGGCCTTTACAAGTCTGTTCCAGGGCGCCGTGCGCTGGAACAGCTACGTCGCGCTCGGCGCCATCGCCGCGATCCTGGGCAAACCCGGCCTTGCCCTCATCGCCGTCGCCATTGCCGTCATGGTTCCCCTCGCCAACACGCTCTGCGTCATGGTGCTGATGCGCCACGCCGGCCACCACACGGCAAGCCCTGCCATGCTGGCAGGCCAGCTCGCCCGCAACCCGCTCATCCTCGCCTGCATTGCCGGCATCGCCGCGCAGGCGAGCGGCCTTGCAGTCCCCTCAACCCTGGCAACAGCCATCGATCTGGTCGGCAAGGCAGCCCTCCCGCTGGGCCTGCTCGCGGTCGGCGCAAGCCTCGACTTCTCCGACCTGAAGGCGCGCCCCATGCCCGTCTTCGCCGCCAGCACCCTGAAGCTCATCGTGATGCCCATCATACTGGCCGCCCTGGCGCATCTTCTGGGCGTGACCGGCCCGGCGGCAACAGCAGCAATCATCTGCGCCGCCGTCCCCGGAGCCCCCTCGTCCTTCATCCTCGCCCGCCAGCTCGGCGGCGATGCGCCGCTGATGGCTGGCATCACCACCGTCCAGACTGTGGCCGCACTGATAACCATGCCCCTAATGTTGTGGGTTCTGGCCTAGTTGAGGCTTGCACTGGCACGGACTGCTGCCTATAGGCTAACCCGCGATGAACGGTCATCTTCCACGCCAGCATC
Source organism: Alphaproteobacteria bacterium (assembly GCA_040381215.1). Classification (GTDB taxonomy): domain Bacteria; phylum Pseudomonadota; class Alphaproteobacteria; order Micropepsales; family Micropepsaceae; genus SZUA-430. Next base: position 35,132 of record JBEIHO010000010.1, read on the forward strand.
TGCTCGCGATAGCGCCACTGCAGCGCCAACAGATCGAATCCCTCCTTGATCTCGGCAACCAATATGTCGACCTGAACCGGGAGGTTCAGAAGAAGCGCGACACATTGCGGGGCCGGACCCTGATCAACCTGTTCTTCGAACCCTCGACCCGCACGCAGAGTTCGTTCGAGCTTGCGGGCAAGCGCCTGGGCGCCGACGTCATGAACATGTCGGTTGCACAAAGCTCGGTCCGCAAGGGCGAAACGCTGATCGACACGGCCACGACCCTCAACGCGATGCGCCCCGACATCATCGTCATCCGCCACCAGGACTCCGGCGCCGTGGCCCTGCTGGCCGACAAAGTGTCGTGTGCGGTCGTGAACGCCGGCGACGGCGCCCACGAGCACCCGACACAGGCCCTGCTCGACGCCCTCACGATCCGCCGCCGCATGGGTCGCATCGAAGGCCTGACCGTGACGATCTCAGGCGATGTTCTGCACAGCCGCGTGGCCCGCTCGAACGTCCATCTTCTGACCAAGCTCGGCGCCCGTGTCCGCCTCGTGGCGCCCCGGACGCTGCTGCCCCCAGGTGCCCGCGACTGGGGCGCCGAGATCTTCACCGACATGCGCGAGGCCCTGAAAGGCGCCGACATCGTGATGATGCTGCGTCTGCAGCTTGAGCGAATGGCTGGATCCTTCCTGCCCTCGCAGCGCGAGTACTTCCACTTCTACGGCCTCGATCGCGAGAAGCTGGCGCTCGCCAAGCCTGGCGCCTTCGTGATGCACCCAGGCCCCATGAACCGCGGCGTAGAGATCGACAGCGACATTGCCGACGACGTCCACCGCAGCCTGATCCAGGAGCAGGTCGAGATGGGGGTTGCCGTCCGCATGGCCGTGCTCGACCAGCTTGCCAGCAAGCGGCCAAACGCCGAAGGCAAGCCATGACACAACGCACCGCCTTCATGAACGCGCACCTCATCGACCCGGCCAGCGGCCTCGAAACGCCCGGCAACCTGCTCGTCGAAAACGGCTCCATCGCAGACCTGGGACCCCGCCTGTTCAATGACGGCAAGCCACAGGGCGCGACACTCATCGACTGCGGCAACGCAGTCCTGTCGCCGGGCCTCATCGACATGCGCGTCTTCACCGGCGAACCGGGCGCCGAGCACCGCGAAACACTGGCATCGGCGGGCGAAAGCGCCGCCGCCGGCGGCGTCACCTCCTTCGTGATGATGCCGGTCACGGACCCCGTGATCGATGACGCGGCCCTCGTCGACTTCATCAAGCGCAGGGCCGCAGCGCAGTCCAAGGTCAACATCCTGCCCGCCGCGGCCCTGACGCAAGGCCTCAAAGGCGCCCAGATGTCGGAGATCGGCCTGCTCCATGAAGCCGGCGCGATCGCCTTCACCGATGCCGACCGAACAGTCGCCTCGAGCCTAATCATGCGCCGCTGCCTCGCCTATGCCTCGAATTTCGATGCGCTGGTCATGGGTCATGCCGAGGATCCGGCACTTGCCTCGGCAGGCCACATGAACGAAGGCTCGCGCGCCAACCGCATGGGCATCGGCGGCATACCTGCAGCCGCGGAGGCAATGGCCGTCGAACGAGACATGCGCCTCGTCGAACTGACGGGCGCGCGCTATCATCTGGGCCAAGTATCCTGCGCGGCGGCACTTGAGGTCGTGGCCAGGGCAAAATCGCGCGGACTGCCGGTGACATGCGCCGTCTCGGCCCATCACCTCGTTCTGAACGAGAACGACATCGGCGAGTACAAGACCTTCGCCAAGGTCTCTCCCGCGCTGCGCACGGAAGATGACCGCATGGCCATGGTCGAGGGCGTGCGCGCCGGCATCATCGACGTCATCGTTTCCAGCCACGATCCGCAGGCCGCCGAGACCAAGCGCGTCCCCTTCGCGCAAGCCGCCTACGGCGCCGTCGGCCTCGAAACCCTTCTGCCTGCAGCCCTGTCCCTCCACCATGAGGCTGGCCTCACGCTTGTCGAGGTGCTCAGGCGCCTGACCACCCACCCGGCATCGATCCTGCGCCTACCGGCAGGCCGCTTGGCCAAGGGTGCCCCAGCCGACCTCGTTCTTTTCGATCCCGGTGCGCCGCGCCGCATCGACCCCTCAACCTTCCGCTCGCGCTCGAAGAATTCGCCCTTCAAGGGTCGCTTGCTGCAGGGAGCGGTGTTGCGTACCTTCGTAGGCGGAAAGACCGTCTTCGAAGCGGACAGAGCATGACCACCATCGCCATCGCCTTTGCCGTCGGCTATGCGCTGGGTTCGATCCCTTTTGCCTTCCTGGTCACGAAGCTTTTCGGGTTGGGAGACATCCGGCAGGTCGGTTCGGGCAATGTAGGCACAACCAATGTCCTGCGCACCGGAAACAAACTCGCCGCCGCCCTCACCCTCGTTGGTGATGTGGGCAAGGGGATCGTGGCGGTCCTGATCGCAAAGGACTTTGGCGAATGGCCGACCATGGCTGCAGCCCTGGGAGCCTTCGCCGGGCATATCTTTCCGGTCTGGCTGAACTTCAAGGGCGGCAAGGGTGTTGCCACCTACCTGGGCATACTTGCGGCCCTCAACCTGCCGGTGGCGTTGATCACGGCCGCAACGTGGATCGCAACAGCGCTCGTCACGCGCCTCTCGTCACTCTCGGCCCTCGTGGCAGCGGCACTATCGCCCCTGTACATGGCCGCGATCGGGCCCACCGCCTACGCGACAGGCGCCGCCATGCTCGCCGCGCTGATCTTCGTTACGCATCGCGACAACATCGCACGCCTGCGCGCAGGCTCTGAACCGCGCATCGGGCAAAAGAAGCAATAGGCGCGAGGCGCGCCCTATTGCTTGCGAGCCTCCGTCAAGCGCGACACCGTGAACAATGTAACAAGAAACACGACCATCGCGACAATTGCGGCATCAAAGACCAACATCTCGCCAGATTCCATCTTCATATGGCTCACCATTGAGCCGACGCCGGAACATGCCGCGCCGAAGCCAGAACCGCATTGATTCAGGTCAACCGGATGGCAATGAACGAACAAGGATCAAGCATTCCCGACGGTGAACGCCTTGCGCGCCTGCGCCTGCTGCGGACGCCAAACATCGGCCCGGCAACATTTCATGCGATCCTCGCGCGCTTCGGATCGGCAGCCAAGGCGATAAACCATTGGGGTGCAATAGGACGTCGACTGGGCAAGGCGCAATCGACAACGCTGGCGGCAACCACCGACGCACATCACGAACTCGAGCAAGTCAGGAAGCACGGTGCAACCCTGCTCGCCCATGACGAACCCGGCTATCCTCTTTTGCTCGCGGCCACGGAAAACCCGCCACCCTTCATCATCGCCAAGGGACGCCTTGAACTGCTGGGGCGCCCCGCGATGGCCATCGTTGGCTCCCGCAATGCCTCCGCAATCGGTCAGCGCTACGCGCGCAACATGGCGACCGATCTCGGCAGCGCGGGCCTCATTATCGTGTCCGGCCTCGCACGCGGCATCGACACGGCCGCCCACAAGGGCGCGCTTGCGTCGGGCACGATCGCCGTCATGGCCGGCGGTATCGACGTGATCTATCCGCCCGAAAACAGCGCCCTTCATGCCGCGATCGGCGACACGGGCCTCCTCGTCAGCGAGGTTCCCTGCGGTCAGCAACCGACAGCCCAGCACTTTCCGCGGCGCAATCGCATCATTTCAGGCCTCTCGCACGGGGTGCTCGTTGTCGAGGCAACGCTCAATTCAGGCTCCTTGATCACGGCGCGCCTCGCGGCCGAGCAGGGTCGTGATGTCTACGCCGTACCCGGTTCGCCACTCGACCCCAGGGCCACCGGCACCAACGCCCTGCTGCGACAGGGAGCCGTCCTGACAGAAACGGCGGACGACGTGCTCATGGGCTTGAGCTTCGAACAAGGCCGCGCCCGCCCGCAGCGCCCGCCGGCGCAACCCGTCCCCCCTGCCGTTTCCCGGCCCGACGAAACGCAGGATCTGCAAGCCGCGATCCTCGCAAGATTGAGCGCCACCCCCGTCGAAACGGACGAGCTCGTGCGCCAGACCGGAGCCTCGGCCGCCTGCGTCTCAGCCGCAATCCTCGACCTTGAATTTGCCGGCGCGTTAACCCGGCACCCAGGCCAGCGCGTCTCTGCCTGCTGACTTTGGTAACGATCTAATTCATTGATTATAAGGGTATTTTGACGACGATGTCGGCGTATTACCCGGCCCTCGGTTGACTTTGGTCCGGGGATTGGACCACTGTCCGCCCCCCAATCGGGCCCCCCGAACAAGGATCAATACCGCAAGTGCCAGCCAGCAACGTCGTGATCGTTGAATCCCCTGCAAAGGCCAAGACGATCAACAAATACCTCGGTGCCGACTACAAGGTACTCGCATCCTACGGCCACGTTCGGGACCTCGCGGAAGAAGACGGCTCCGTCAAGCCGGACCAGGACTTCGAAATGTCCTGGGAAGTGGCCGACCGCGCCGCCAAGCACCTCAATGAGATCACCTCCGCGGTCAAGGGCGCCCGCAAGCTCATCCTCGCCACCGACCCCGACCGCGAAGGCGAAGCCATTTCCTGGCATCTCCTCGAGGTCCTGCGCCAGAAGAAGGTACTGAAGGACATCGCCGTCGAGCGCGTCGTCTTCAATGCAATCACAAAGAGCGCCGTCCAGGAAGGCATGGCCCACCCGCGCCAGATCGACCAGGAACTCGTCGACGCCTACCTCGCGCGCCGCGCGCTGGACTATCTCGTCGGCTACAACCTCTCGCCCGTCCTCTGGCGCAAACTGCCGGGATCCCGCTCGGCCGGCCGCGTTCAGTCCGTAGCGCTCCGCCTTATCTGCGAGCGCGAACTCGAAATCGAACGCTTCAGGGCCCAGGAATACTGGACCGTGGACGCCGTGCTGAACACGCCGGCACGCGAAACCCTGACGGCGCGCCTGATCAAGCTCAACGGCGAAAAGCTGGAAAAATTCTCTCTTCCCGATGAGGCGTCGGCAAGCGTCGCCCGGGCTGCCGTTGAGGCAGGCCAATTCTCGATCACCAGCGTTGAGTCCAAGCCGACCCGACGCAACCCCCATCCACCCTTCACGACCTCGACCCTCCAGCAGGAAGCGTCGCGCAAGCTCGGCTTCTCGGCCAAGGACACGATGCGCATCGCCCAGCGCCTCTATGAAGGCGTCGACATCGGCGGCGAGACCGTGGGCCTCATCACCTACATGCGAACCGACGGCGTCGACGTCGCGCCTGAGGCCCTGACCCAGACACGCAAGCTCATTGCCAGCCGCTACTCGGCGCGCCACCTGCCCGACAGGCCGCGCGAATACAAATCCAAGGCGCGCAACGCCCAGGAAGCCCACGAAGCCATTCGGCCCACCGACGTCGAGCGCACCCCCGAAAGCCTGCGTGGCATCGAACCCGACATGCTCCGCCTCTACGACCTCATCTGGAAGCGCATGGTCGCAAGCCAGATGGAAGCGGCGGAATTCGAGCGCACGACCATCGACATCGAGAGCCGCGACGGCCGCACCGGCCTGCGCGCGACCGGCTCGGTTCTGACATTCGAAGGCTTCCTCGCACTCTACCAGGAAGGTCGCGACGAACCGGCCGACGACGAAGACAGCGCCCGCCTGCCGCGCGTGACCGCTGGCGACGCCATGAACGTCGCCGACGTAAAGCCGGAACAGCACTTCACCGAACCACCGCCACGCTTTTCCGAAGCCTCCCTCGTCAAGAAGCTCGAGGAACTCGGTATCGGCCGCCCCTCGACCTACGCCTCCACGCTCCAGGTCCTGCGCGACCGCAACTACGTGCGCATGGAGAAATCGCGCTTCATTCCGGAAGACCGCGGCCAGCTCGTCACAGCCTTCCTGACCAACTTCTTCCGCCACTACGTCGAGTATGATTTCACCGCCAGCCTCGAGGACCAGCTCGACCAGGTCTCCGAGGGCAAGCTCGACTGGAAGAAGCTGCTCGCCGATTTCTGGCGTGACTTCCACGCCGCCATCTCAGGCATCTCCGAGCTGCGCATCCGGGAGGTGCTCGACACGCTCGACGATGTCCTGGGACCGCATATCTTCCCCGTCGCGGTCGAAGGCGTGGATCCGCGCCGCTGCAAGCTGTGCAAATCCGGACGCCTTGGCCTGCGCCTCGGCAGGAACGGGGCCTTCATCTGCTGCTCGAACTACGGCGCCGAAGGCGAAGAAAAATGCAGCTACACGAGGCCCTTCGCCAGCAGCGGTGAAAGTGCCGTCGAGACGCGCGTGCTCGGCGTCGATCCCGAAACCGGCCTGACCGTCACGTTGCGACCGGGGCGCTTTGGCCCCTATCTGCAACTCGGCGAGGCAAGCAAGGAAAAGGACGCACCCAAGCCCAAGACGGCCAGCGCACCGAAGAACACGGACCTCGCTACGCTCGACCTGGCCACAGCCCTCAGGCAACTCTCGCTGCCGCGCGTCGTCGGCATGCACCCCGAGGACGGAAAACCGATCGAGGCGAATTTCGGGCGCTTCGGACCCTTCATCAAGCATGATGGCGTCTATGTGAACCTCAAGGAACAGGACGATGTCTTCACCATCGGACTGAACCTCGCCGTCACCCTCCTCGCCGAGAAGAAGGCAAACCCCAAATCGGGCTTCACCCGCCAGAAGGCGGCACCGCTCAAGGAACTGGGCGAGCACCCCGATACGAAGTCAGCCATTCGCGTCATGAACGGGCGCTATGGCCCCTACATCACCGATGGCGAGACCAATGCCAACGTGCCCAAGGGAACCGACCCGCAATCGGTGACGCTTGAGCAGGCCGTTGACCTTCTGCGCCAGAGAGCCGAACAGGGCGGCGGAAAGAAGAAGAAGGCGCGCACGGCCAAAGCAGCCAAGCCCGCGAAAGCGGAAAAGCCGGCAAAGGCTGCAAAGCCTGCGAAGGCCGCTGATGCAGGCACTGAAGGCAAGGCACCGCGCAAGCCTCCTGCCAGGAAGAAAGCACCCGAGCCGAAGTGAGCAGGAAGGACCGAAAAGCAAGCCCGGCGAAGGATGAGACGCTGTTCTCGCGCGAGGCACTGCTCGACTTCGTCGCCCGGAACCCGGAAGCCACCAAGCGCGACATCGCCCGCCACTTCGGCATCCGGGGCAATGGCAAGATCGAACTCAAACGCCTGCTGGCCGACCTGTCCCAGCAAGGTGAAATCCAGCGCGAGCGCGGCAAGAAGCTCCTGCGAACCGGCCACCTCCCTGAAGTCACGGTGGTCGAAGTCACGGACATCGACACCGATGGCGAAATGCTCTGTCGCCCGGTCCAGTGGGACAGCGAAGCACCGCCCCCGCACATCGTCCTCGCACCGGGACGCCAGACACAGGATGAAGGCCTGAGCCTGGGCATTGGCGAGCGCGTGCTCGTCCGCCTGCGGCCCGAAGGCAAGGCCTACACCGCCCAGATCATCCGCAGGCTCGGTGCAACGCCCAACCGCGCCGTCGGTGTCTTCCGCAAGCTGGGGCGCAACGGCCGCGTCGAACCCGTCGACCGCAAGGCCCGGCACGAGTACTTCATCCCCGAAGGTGACATTGCCGGCGCCCGCGACGGCGAAATCGTCGTTCTCGAGGCGACCCGCGACCGCACCATGGGCCTGCCCCGCGGCCGCATCATCGAGCGGGTCGGCAAGGCGTCCGAACCGCGCACGATCAGCCTGATTGCCGTTCACGCCCATGGGATCCCGGACAGCTTCCCGCAATCGGTCCTCGACGAAGCCGAAAAGGCTGCACGGCCACAATTGGAAAGCCGCACCGACCTGCGCAATGTGCCGCTGGTGACCATAGATCCGCCCGACGCGCGTGATCACGACGACGCAGTATGGGCTACCCCGGACGATGATCCAGCTAACAAGGGTGGCTTCAAGGCCATCGTCGCGATCGCCGACGTCGCCCATTATGTGCACCCCGGCTCCGCGATTGACCGCGAAGCCCAGCGACGCGGAAACTCGGTCTATTTCCCCGACCGTGTCGTGCCGATGCTGCCGGAGCAGCTGTCATCCGACCTGTGCTCGCTGAAAGAAGGACAGGACAGGGCCATCATCGCCTGCCGCCTGACATTCGGCGCCGACGGAAGGATGAAATCCCACCGCTTCGAGCGTGCCCTGATGCGGTCGGCCGCACGGCTGACTTACCGCGAAGCACAGGACGCCTTCGACAACCACCCGAACGAGAAGACGGCCCCCCTCCTCGACACCGTGCTGAAGCCCTTGCTCGCTTGCTACAGGGCCATGTGCAAGGCACGCGACCGACGCAGCCCCCTCGATCTCGACCTTCCAGAACGCCGCATCGAACTGGGCGAAGACGGCCGCGTGAAGTCGATCGGCGTACGCGAGCGCCTCGAGGCCCACCGGCTGATCGAAGAGTTCATGATCCAGGCCAATGTGGCCGCAGCCGAGGCGCTCGAGCAGCGCAAGTGCCCCCTCGTCTACCGCGTCCACGCGCCGCCCTCGACGGAAAAGCTTCAGGCGCTTGGCGATTTCCTCGATACCCTCGACATCAATCTCGGCCAGTCACAGACCGTGACGACAGCCATGCTGAACTCAATCCTGAAGGCCGCCGCAAACACACCCAACAGCGAACTCGTCAGCATCGTGATGCTGCGCTCGCAGAGCCAGGCCGAATACAACCCCGACAATATCGGGCATTTCGGCCTGTCGCTGAAGCACTATGCGCACTTCACCTCACCGATCCGCCGCTACGCCGACCTGATCGTGCATCGCGGGCTCGTGCGCAGCTTCGGGCTTGGCGATGGCGGCCTGACGCAGAAGGATATCGACCGGCTTTCGAGAACGGCCGAAGACATCTCAGCCTTCGAGCGGCGCGCGATGGCGGCCGAGCGTGACTCGAACGACCGCTACATCGCCGCCTTCATGTCCGACCGCGTCGGCGCCACATTCTCCGGGCGGATATCGGGCGTGACGCGCTTCGGCCTGTTCGTCAGGCTGGATGAAACCGGCGCAGATGGCCTCGTGCCCGTGCGTTCGCTCGGCCGCGAATTCTTTCATCACGACGAGCGGGCCCACGCCCTCGTCGGCGAGAAATCGGGTCTCGCCTTCCGCCTGGGCGACAGGGTCCTCGTGCGCGTCGACGAAGCAACGCCACTCACGGGAGGTCTTCGCTTCTCCTTGATCGAAGGTGGCGCGCCGGGCACGCCGGCTGCACGCAAGATCCAGCCCGGCCGCGGCATACGCAAGCAGGCCAAAGGCCCGAACCGCGGCAGGCGCCGCTAGCACGGTGGCTGCCGTCGTCGAAATCACCTCTTGCGAAACGATACGGCAATCATTATCTGCTCTGCTCTCTCAAGACGCCTAACGCACGTGCCACTGGCCCACTCTGCAGGTTAAGCAACGACGCAAGCGTCCTTTTCGATCAAGCCGGCAATCGCCGGGTCCTAAAGGGTGTTGACGATGTTGGCCAGTGTGAAGGGCGCCCGCGCCCGCAAGATCCATTTTGATTCCTGCACAGACGGCCCGCGAGCCGCGATCCTTCCAGCGCTGGTCCGGCCTGAAGGGGCAGGCCTCTCGCCGCGCATCGCAGCCTACCTGAAGACCGCACAACTGCCGTCGCCCTGCCTGATCGTCGACGTCGATCAGGTCGCCACGAACTACACGGACCTCGCCTCAGCCCTTCCCGAGGCACAGGTCTACTATGCCGTGAAGGCAAATCCGGCTGACGAGATCCTCGCCCGCCTGTCGGCGCTGGGCTCCAGTTTCGACACGGCATCCCTGGGAGAGATCGACCTCTGCCTGCGCCACGGCGTGGACCCGGCCCGCATCTCGTTTGGAAACACCATCAAGAAGCAGCGCGATATCGCAGCCGCCTACGAGCGGGGCGTGCGCCTGTTTGCCTTCGACAGCGAAGCCGAACTCCTCAAGCTGGCCGAAGCCGCACCGGGTTCGCGTGTCTTCTGCCGCATCCTCGTCGACTGCGAGGGCGCCGAATGGCCCTTGTCGCGCAAGTTTGGCTGCGAACCGGAAATGGCAATCGAGCTGCTGGCGCGCGCCCGTGACCTCGGCCTCGATCCTTGCGGCATCTCGTTCCACGTCGGATCCCAGCAGACGCGCCTCGAGCAATTCGACCGCGCCATCGGGCAGGCGCAAGGCCTGTTCAGGGAGCTGGCCGCGCGCGGCATCGACCTTCGCATGATCAATGTCGGCGGCGGCTTTCCCTCGCGCTACCGCACCGACGTGCCGCCGATCCGCAGCTATGCCGACACCATCCGCAAGGCGCTCGCGCGGCACTTCCCCGGCAAGCGCCTCGAGATGATCGTCGAACCCGGCCGCTACATCGTCGGCGATGCCGGCGTCATCCAGGCCGAAGTCGTGCTGGTGTCCGACAAGGGCGGCAGCGACCCGCGTCGCTGGGTTTACCTTGATATCGGCAAGTTCCACGGCTTGATTGAAACCATGGACGAAGCCATCCGCTATCGCATCCTGACACCGCACGACGGCACCGAAACCGCGCCCGTCATCCTTGCAGGGCCCACATGCGACAGCGCCGATATCCTTTACGAAAAGGCCGACTATCGGCTGCCCAAGGCGCTGAAGCCGGGCGATAACGTGTTGATCCTGTCGACGGGAGCCTACACGACGACGTACTCAAGCGTCGCGTTCAACGGCATGCCACCGCTCGCCAGCGTCTGCATCTGAAACACCGGCCGCATTGCCTCGCCGCCTCCCAGTCGTCTACACCAGACACATTGGGGAGCCACCGAGCCAGCCATGGACCAGAAACCTGTCAGACCGAGGCACGCGGCTTCCCTCGTGCTGACCCGTCACATCGGCGACCAGATGCACGTGCTGATGGGACGCCGCCCCGCGCGCGCCGTCTTTGGCGAGGCATGGGTCTTTCCCGGCGGCCGCCTCGACAAGGGCGACAGCCGCATCGCACCCAGCGCCCCGCTCAGCGAAGAGACCATGCGCGATCTCTGCAACCGCGGAGGCTGCTCGCCGGCCATGGCCCAGGGCCTCGCAACAACCGCCATACGCGAGACCTACGAAGAAACGGGCCTGCTGCTGGGTGGCCAGGGCCATCCCGGCAGCCAGGACGGCACATGGTCAGACTTTGCACGCGCCGGCCTTGCACCGGCTCACGACCGCTTGCGCTTCCTGGGCCGGGCAATCACGCCAACCTCCGCGCCCGTCCGCTTCCACGCACGCTTCTTCCTGGCGGACGGGGAAGAACTCACCGGAGAGATCCGGGAGAACGGCGAACTCCTGTCCCTCGCCTGGTACCCCCTTGATGTCGCCCGCGCGTTTCCCGCCATCGACGTGACGAAATTCGTCCTCGCCGAATTGGCGGCATCGGACGGAGCAACAACCAGGCAAGCCCCCTTCTTTCGCTACCGCCGCAACAAGCCCGTCCGGCCCGCATGACGCAGACGGAACTGCCGCCGCGCGACCTGGCGATGAGCCTTGGCGCCGTCTATGCCTGCATCTTCGCCAATGGCCTCGGCATGGGCCTGTCCCTGCCACTGTTTTCACTGCTGCTTGAGCGCAATGGCGTTTCGGCTACCCTGATCGGGGCCAATGTGATGGCCGGCGCGATCGCGATGATCCTCATCACGCCCTTCATCCCGGCAATGGCGGCGCGCCTCGGCACCGCCCGCTTCCTGGTGTGCTGCTACGTCATTGCAGCGCTTTGCCTGATCGGATTCCGCGCAGCGGACACGCTGGCGCTCTGGTTCTTGTTTCGCATCATCCTGAATGCAGCGCTGCAGGGCTTGTTCGTCACCAGCGAAGTCTGGATCAACCAGATATCGCCCGAACGTATGCGTGGCCGCCTCATCGCCGCCTACACGGCCATCTTCTCCGCTGGCTTCGCGCTGGGGCCTGCCATCATCCAGGTCCTGGGCACGCAGGGCTGGGCGCCATTCATCGCCGGCACCGCCACCATGCTCGCGGCCCTCCTGCCGCTTCTCGTGGTTCAGCGCCGCCTCGTGCCCGTTGTTGAACACGCGAAGGCCGGAACCATGTTCGGCTTCGTCTTCTCCTCGCCATCGGCAGCCGCGGCCGCGCTGTGCTACGGCGCGGTCGAAGCCTGCGCCGGCGCGTTCCTGACGATCTACGCCGTCAGGCAGGGCGTCGCTGAAACAGGGTCCACGCTACTCATAGGGGCCTTGGGCCTCGGCAACATGCTGCTGGTCCCCTTCGTCGGCTGGCTCGCCGACAAGACCGACCGGCGCCAGGTCCTCGTTGGTTGCGGCCTCGCCTGCATTCTGGCCGCCGCCCTGTTGCCGCAAATTCGCGCCATCGGCCCCTGGGAACTGGGCATCACCCTGTTCTGGGGAGGTGCAATTTCCGCCATTTACGCCGTCGGCCTCGCCCATCTCGGCTCCCGGTACCGCGGAAGCGACCTCGCATCCGCCAATTCAGCCTACGCGATCCTTTACGCGGCCGGCACCATGGCCGGCCCCGCGCTGGGCGGCGTCGCGATGGATCTGTGGAACCCGCACGGCCTCGTACTGGTTTTGGCGCTGATTCCCGCGCTTTTTGTGGCTATCACCGGGTACAGGGCCGCGACCTTCCGCACCCACGCGGGCAGTTGACTTCCCCCCGCGAATGAGTAGGTTTCCCCCCTCCTGAACGACGGCCCCAGCGGGCCCGCATACCTGACGCGAGACCACCATGGCGAAGCCAACAACCATCAAGATCCGCCTGAATTCTTCGGCAGGAACGGGCCATTTCTACGTCGCGAAGAAGAACTCGCGCACGATGACCGACAAGTTCAAGGTCCGCAAATATGATCCCGTCGTGCGCAAGCACGTGGAATACGTCGAAGGCAAGATCAAGTAATCAGCCGTCAGGCGGCGTCTGCCGCGACGCGATTTCGGCCTTCTCGTTTCGCCCTGTATAGCGCCTGGTCCGCCCGCTTGAGCAACACCTCAGGCGTGTCCCCCGTTTGGCTCGAGGCCACCCCGACAGAGATCGTGACCGGCAATTGCTCGCTCTGGCCATTGAGCACGAACGGGGCATCAGCCACCGACTGCCTGAGCCGTTCGGCAACCAGGTAAGCAAAGCTCAGGTCGGTATCCGGCATCACGACCACGAATTCCTCACCACCGAAGCGGCACGCAAGGTCGATGCCGCGGACATTGGCCGAGATGCGGTTGGCGAATTCCTTGAGCACCTCATCGCCCACGTCATGGCCATAGGTGTCGTTGATCTGCTTGAAGAAGTCGACATCGAGCATCAGGAAGGACACGGGCTTCGCGCCCTCGGTCATCAACGTGCTCAGGTGCCGCGACATGTAGCGCCTGTTGAAGAGCCCCGTCAGCTGGTCCGTGATGGCAAGCTCGAGGCTCAGCTGCAGTGACTGCTTCAGTCGCTCCGCATAGCGGCGCCGGCGCAACTGCGTGCGCACCCGCGCACAGAGTTCATTACGCTCGATGGGCCGCATGAGATAGTCGTTCACGCCGATGTCCAGCGCGCGAACCATCCGCTTGGTGTCGCCATCATCGATGACAGCCAGGATAGGCGTCTGTCGCGTCGCCTCAAGGCTGCGCAACGTGGCGCAGAACCTCAGGCCATCCTGCTTGTCGAGGGCAAGGCTGGCGATCACAAGGTCGTAGTCTCCACCCCGCGCGCGGACCACAGCCTCGGTGGTTTGCGGCACCACGTCGACATCATGCTCATCCTGCAGGTTTTCCCTGATGCGCGTGGCACTCTGCTCGCGATCTTCAACCACGAGGATGCGCCCGCGACCGGGTGGCTCGTTGAACGAGCGCGTTGCGGCCTCGCCCAGGCCCATGCTCTCGCCTGTCGCCTGGCGCAAGCGCAACTCGTCCACCATGGTCTTGAGGCGAACAAGGCTGCGCACGCGGGCAAACAGGGCAAGGTCGTTGACCGGTTTGGTCAGGAAATCGTCGGCACCCGCCTCAAGGCCCTGCACACGGTCCGACACCTGGTCCAGCGCCGTTACCATGACGACGGGCAAGTGGGCCGATTCCGGGTTCGCCTTGATGCGCCGGCAGACTTCAAAGCCATCCATCCCCGGCATCATCACATCGAGCAGCACGATGTCCGGGGCTTCCTTGGCGATCTTGGCCAGCGCCTGCTCGCCGGAATTGGCGGTCGAGACATCGAAATACTCGGCACCAAGGCGAGCTTCGAGGAGCTTCACATTGGCCGGAATGTCATCAACAACAAGGACGCGCGCAGTCATTTTTCTTTTTCTCTCTAGCGCAGGAACTTGCGAACGGTCTCCAGGAACTTCATGACCGAGATCGGTTTCGAGATGTAGGCCTCACAGCCACCCTGGCGGATCTTCTCCTCGTCGCCCTTCATCGCAAAGGCAGTGACTGCAATCACCGGTATCTGCTTGAGGTCGCCGTCTTCCTTGAGCCATTTCGTGACTTCCAGCCCCGACACCTCCGGCAACTGGATATCCATGAGGATCAGGTCCGGCGCGTGCTTGCGCGCCAGGTCAAGGGCCTCAAGCCCGTCACGGGTCTGGATGGTCCTGTACCCGTGCGCGTCCAGCAGGTCATGGAACAGCTTCATGTTGAGCTCATTGTCCTCGACGATGAGTACTGTCTTCGTGCTCGCGTCCATTGTGTCCTCCGGGCGGGAAGCCTCGCCTCCCACCCCTTGTTCCTGAGCCCCTGTCATCCGCACCCCCGGTGCAAGGGACTGGTTTTTCGCGTCATATTTCACCTGAATAATGTTAAGATAGCTTTTCGGATTACCGCAAAGCCTGCCAAGAAAAGCAACCGAACGCATTCAAATTGGGACACGCCCCGCCATGCAGCGCAAACTTGCCCTCGACATTGCCGAGCGTGCATTGATTTTCCTCGCCAATCACCCCTCCGAGATACAGAATTTCTTAACGTCGAGCGGTCACGACCCGGACGGCCTCCAGGCCCGCAGCGCGGACCAGGTGATTCTCGCCGCCGCCCTCGGCCACCTGACCGGCGACGAATCACTCGCGAGGACCTTCTCCGAAGAAGAAAGCCTCAAGCCCGGACAATTGCTTCAGGCCTTCGCCGTCCTCGACCCGCACGGCTCAACCGCATGGTAGGACAGCCGGTCATCGACCCCTCGCGGCCGCTCATCATTTGCGATGCCGACGAGGTCCTCGTCGAGTTCATCAAGGGCCTCGAACGCTTCCTCGCCCGCCAGGAACTGCGCCTCGACCTGGTGTCCTTCCGCATTCACGGCAATGTCCTCCACCACCACACCGGACAACGCGTGGACGACCAGCACGTCACCCGCCTCATCGGCGATTTCTTCGCGACCGACACTGCCCACCTCGATCCGGTACCAGGAGCAGCCGAGGCCTTGTCCAGTCTGCAGGCCGACGCGCAAGTCATCGTGCTGTCGAACCTGCCCGCCACCGCAAGGCAGGCACGTGCCGAGAACCTCGCACGCCACGGCATGGCCTATCCCGTCATCGCAGGCAGCGGCCCCAAGGGCCATGTCGTTCTGCCGCTGATCGAGAACATGCGCGCGCCGGTGGTTTTCATCGACGACTTGCCGCCACATCACACCTCGGTTGCAAGCGTGGCCCCGCACGTCAGGCGTCTCCACTTCGTCGCCGACAGCAGGCTTGCCCGCCTCGTCGGCCCAAGCCCGGACGCCCACGCCCGGATCGATACATGGCCCGAGGCCGCCGGCTGGATCCGCCAGGCCATTTCAGCCGGCTGAGCGCCACCCCATGCCCGCGATTTGCAGGGAATGCGCAAGCCTCGTACCGGAGCCGGTACAAAAGCGCTGCCCGGTGTGCCGAAGCCCCCGCCTGCAGATCCATGACGAGCTCACCGAGCTCTCCATTGCCCACATCGACTGCGACGCGTTCTACGCCTCGGTCGAGAAGCGCGACAATCCCGCCCTCGCGGACAAGCCCGTCATCGTCGGCGGCGGCCGGCGCGGCGTGGTGTCGACTTGTTGCTATGTCGCCCGCACATTCGGGGTGAAATCGGCGATGCCGATGTTCAAGGCGCTCGCGGCATGCCCCGACGCCGTCGTCATCAGGCCTGACATGCAGAAATACCAGTCCGTCAGCCGTCAGATCCGCGAGCTCATGCTGGACCTCACGCCCCTGGTGGAACCCCTTTCGCTCGACGAGGCCTTCCTCGACCTGACCGGAACCGGCCGCCTGCACAAATCATCGCCCGCTCAGACCCTGGCCCGCTTTGCCAGGCTCGTCGAGACGCGCATCGGCGTCACCGTTTCGATCGGCCTGAGCTACAACAAGTTCCTGGCCAAGATCGCCTCGGACATGGACAAGCCGCGCGGGTTCTTCGTGATCGGACGGGCAGAAGCGCTTGCGTTCCTCGCCCCGAAACCCGCAACGCTCATCCCAGGCGTCGGCCGCGCCTTTGCCGATACGCTCGCCCGCGAGGGCATCTACACGATCGGCGACATCCGCAACCGCAGCCTGAGGGACCTCTCCGCATGCTTTGGATCGAGGGGCGGATGGATATGGCAGTTATCGAATGCCGATGATCGCCGCCGCATCGAACCACGCAGCGCCGCCAGGGGAATATCCGCCGAGACAACCCTCGAGCAGGACGTGTCGGATGCCAGGACCCTCGAGGCCATTCTCTGGCCCCTGTGCGAAAAGGTCTCTGCGCGGGCCAAAGCCGCGGCCTTGGGCGGCAGCGTCGTCAACCTCAAGCTGAAGACGGCGCAGTTCCGCACGGTTTCCCGCCGCCAGACGCTCGAGCGGCCGACCCAGCTCGCCCACCGTCTTTATGAAGTCGCCCGGTCGCTTCTGGCCACCGAGACACGCGGCGCCCGCTACCGGTTGATCGGCATCGGGCTGGCCAACCTCGTCCCCGAGGCCTCATGCGACGAGGCCGACCTGATCGACGTCGAAGCGCGCCGCAAGGACGCGGCCGAACGCGCCATGGACAAGGTCCGCAGCAAATTCGGCACCAGAGCCATCACCAAGGGCCGCTCACTGCGCAACGAAGACACCTGAACCCGCCGGCGGCCCCCGGGCCCAGACCGCCTGCACAAATCGCGCGGGAAGGCTCCACGCTGCGTCGGGGCGGCAGGCAGCAACCAACGGCGCGACCGTCGCCGTCAGCGAAGACAACGACGGCGCATCCCCCGTCCCGTGCACCGGCAACGAGCAGGCCATGGCATGGCAGGCAGCGGTCATGCCGTGCCCATCCGGGACCGGATCGCCGATGGGAACCCGCTTGAGACCTTCCTGCGTGCAAACCTCGACAAAGACGGGACCTTCGCCCGCGCCCGTCGCCACAGCCAAGGGCATCCCGCCGCGCACGCCCAAGGCAAGCACAAGCAGGACCGCCAGCAATCCGCGGTTTTGCGGGTTTCGGAAGCTCATGGTTTCATTGTATCTCTGATTGCGATCGGCCGATTGATTTGGGTCAAGGGGCCCCCCGGCACGAACTGCCAGCATGCCCCGACCAGAAGGAGCAGCAGGAACCATGGGTACCCGACACGTGATCGCAATCTTGCTGCCCGCCTGCATGCTGGCAGCCTGCATCGATGAACAGGGCTTCAGCGCGTCATCGCCCTCGGCAAGCAGGGACATGATCGAGGATGGCCGCGCCCTCGCCGAGGCGAATTGCGCGTCCTGCCATGCGATCGGCCGGACAGGAAACAGCCCCAATCCAAAGGCCCCCACATTCAGGACCGTCCTCAAACGCTACAGCGCGGAAATGCTGGCGACGGAACTCGCTGAAGGCATGCGCGTCGCCCACGCCCCGATGCCGCAATTCCAGTTCCGGCCGGAAGCGGTAGACAGCCTGATTGCCTATCTGCGCGACATCGAGATCCGCAACGAAGGACAGGCGCTCGTCGAGGAGCGATGCGCCAAGTGCCACGCGATCGGAAAGACCGACACCAGCCCCTACCCCGGCGCCCAACCGCTGCGCAACCTCGGCCAGCGCTGGCGTCGCGACCAGCTGCGCGAGGCGCTCCAGGCGGGCATCATCGCCGAACACGACAGGGCCGAGATACGCCTGCCGACCATGAAGCTCACCGCCGTAGAAACCGAGGCGTTCCTCGACTACCTCGACAGCGTCGCGACGCGCGCGCACCCCGCCCCGCGCTGAACGTAAAAAAGGGGCGCCGCAACGGGCGCCCCTTTCTGCTTTC
Organism: Alphaproteobacteria bacterium; assembly: GCA_040381215.1. Lineage (GTDB taxonomy): Bacteria > Pseudomonadota > Alphaproteobacteria > Micropepsales > Micropepsaceae > SZUA-430. Next base: position 53,198 of record JBEIHO010000010.1, read on the forward strand.
CCGAAAGACTGAAGGCGCGTCAGCCACCCCAGCCGCACGTCTTGCCCTGGTTCTGCTCCTTCAGATAACCCATGAGCGGCTGGAAATACTCGATCAGCGCCGAGCCATCCATCTCCGTGCCACCCGTCAGCTTTTGCAGCGTCTCCGGCCACGGCCGCGATGCGCCCGCCTCGAGCATGTCCATGAAGCGACGACCCGCTTCCTTGTTGCCATAGACATCGCATTCATGCAGCGGCCCCTTGAAGCCGGCCGCATCGCACAAGGCCTTCTGGAACTGGAACTGAAGCACGAATGCCAGGAAATAACGCGTATACGGCGTATTGCCCGGGATGTGGTACTTGGCGCCCGGATCGAAGTCTTCCTCGGTGCGCGCGACCGGGGCCGTGACACCCTGATACTGCTCCCGCAGCGACCACCAGGCCGCATTGTACTGGTCCGGCTTCACCTCGCCGCTGAACACCTTCCAGCGCCACTGGTCGACAAGCTTGCCCCACGGCAGGAACACGATCTTGTCGAGCGCCCACTTCATCTGTGAATTCACGACCGCCTTCGGATCCATCGTCTGCGCCGGCACAAGGCCGATCTTGTTCAGATGGGCCGGCGTCAGCGACAGCGTCACCGTATCGCCGATCGCCTCGTGGAACCCGTCATGGGCGCCCGACTGGAACATCGGCTGCAGCGGATTATAGCTCAGGTCGTAATAGATATGGCCAAGCTCGTGATGGATCGTCGTGAGCGACTCCTCATCAGGCTCGATGCACTGCTTGATGCGCACATCGCCCTGCATGTTCATGTCCCACGCGCTGGCATGGCACACCACCTCGCGATCGCGCGGACGCGTGAGCAGCGACTTCTGCCAGAAGGAATCCGGCAGCTTCTGCATCCCCAGCGAGACGTAGAAATCCTCCGCCATGCGCGTCATCTTGACGGACGTCGCGGCATCGGCCCGGTAGGACAGCTCGGCAATCTCGACAGGCCCCTTGGCGTTCGGGTTCTCGGCCTTGATCCGTGCAAATTCCTGCTCGCGCAGCTTCTTGAGCGAGCTCGTCACATCCAGGCTGGCCACGCCCTTGTACGGCTCGACCAGCGGATAGATATTCGACCATTGCTGGGCCCACATGTTGCCCAGGAGGTGCGACGGTATCTTTCCATCCTTCGGAACAACGCCGTCCCCGTATTTTGCGTTCAGCTTGCCACGCACATAGCAGTGCAGCTGCTCATAGAGCGGCTTCACCTGCCCCCACAGCCGCTCGGTCTCCTCGCCGAAGGCCGCGGGCGTCATGTCATAGCCACTGCGCCACACCTCGCCGGCGTCGGCGAAACCCATTTCCTTGGCACCCGTATTCACGATCTCGACGAAGCGCTGGTAGTCCTTGCGGATCGCGCGCGCGGTCTCCTGCCAGCCCTTCCACGCTGCCGCGCGGTTCTCGGGCGTCTCGTCGGGATTGTTGATGATCTTCTCGATGTCGGTCAGGTTGAGGCAGTCATTGGGCGCGCGACACCACTTGCCCGCACCGTAATTGGCCTCCATCTTGGACAGGATCTTCGCAAGCTCCCCCTGCAGCGCCGGATCGCTCGGCGCCGGCGCCGACACGTTTTTCAGCAGCATCAGCGCGCGCGCAGTCTCCGGCTTGAGCCCCTTCACATCCTTGAACCGCTTCGCTTCCTCGACCTTGCGCGATTGCCAGGAGAGGAACTCCTCGCTGGCACGCGATGCGATCATCTGCGAGTCGTCCGTGATGTAGGTCGCCTGCAACCACGCCGCAGAACTCTGGTAGGGAAGCATGCGCTTCAGGTCGGCATTGAGCCCTTCAACGAACTTGTCGGCTTCCTCCGGCGTTGCCGCCCCGGAACCCGAACCGCCGCAACTCGACACCAGCAGCGCACACCCAAGCAGCAGCGCCGCCCGCAAATTCCTCATGATCTGGACCTCGGTGATATGAAAGACAGGCAAGACCGATAGCACGGCCTGCGGGCGCGGCGCGAGTGCATCCGCAATCCTGGCCGTCACCCCGGCTGGGGGCAACGCCACACCGAACCGCAAACAAGAGCAGGTTGCAGCAGGGCTCAGCCCTGCGCGAGCTGCGTGCCCATCATCTGGTGCAGCATGTTGATGGCCTTGAGCGGGCGTACCATCACCTTGAAATGCGTGATCTGCCCGGCCTCGTTCCAGGTGATCATGTCGATGCCGTTCAGGCGAATGCCCTGGATCTCGTTGACGAATTCAAGCACCGCGCCGGTGTGGTTCTCCCACTGGCCCGCATACCGGAACCCCGGCCCGCCCAGGACGACAAACGCGGCCTTGAGATATTTGAACGTGATCTCCCGACCCTGCTGGGGCGAGTGCACCACCGGGCTCTCGAACACGACATCGGGATGCAGCATGTCCCAGAGCTTCTTCTCGTCATGCGACGCCACATAATCATGCCAGGCTTGCAGGTGTAAGGGGTTCATCTTGTTGATCCTGTCGCCGACGCCGCACCATCAAGCGTCAGCAACGACGCGTAGAGGTCAGGCCTGCGATCACGGAACAAGCCCCACGAGCGACGCGCCTCGGCAATCTCGTCCAGGTCCACGCGCGCCGTGATCACCGCCTCCTCGTCCCGCCCGGCCTCGGCCAGGATCTCGCCCGTCGCGCCCGTGATGAAGGACGTGCCATAGAAGGTCAGCGCGCACGTTTCCCCTGCCTCCCGGCCAATCCGGTTCGATGCAATGACGGGAACATGGTTGGCCCCCGCGTGCCCCTGCATCACCCGTCGCCAATGCCCTGCCGAATCGACAGGCGGCGCAGGCGGCGGCTCGCTGCCGATCGCCGTCGGGTAACAGAGGATTTCCGCCCCCTGCAGGGCCATCGCGCGCGCGCACTCGGGGAACCACTGGTCCCAGCAAATTCCGGCGCCGATACGGCCAAAGCGTGTGTCCCAGACCCGGAAGCCCGTATCCCCGGGACTGAAATAGTATTTCTCCTGGTAACCCGGGCCGTCGGGAATATGTGACTTCCGATAGAGGCCCAGCACCGCGCCGTCGGCATCGATCATCGCCAGCGAATTGAAATACGCATTGTTACCCTTCTCGAAGAAAGACAGCGGCAGAACAACCCCCAGCTCCCGCGCCAGCTTCGAAAAGGCGGCGACAAGCGGATTGCCCGCGAATGGCCGCGCCAGGGCAAAATGCTTGGCTGCCTGATCCTTGCAGAAATAAGGCGTCTCGAACAATTCCTGCACCAGGATGACTTGCGCCCCTTGCGCGTGCGCGCGTCGCACAAGCGCCTCGGCCCGCGCAACATTGTCCTCTATGTCCCACGAGCAAGCCATCTGCGTTGCCGCCAGCGTCACCGGTCTCATGCGTCAGAACCTCCCCTGTGCCAGGGCCTCTCCGGCGGGCTGCTGCATCGTGATGCAGTGAAGCCCGCCGCCACCCTCGACGATATCGAGCGCCGGTACCTGCACCACCCTGCGATCGGGAAACACCTTCTCCATGAGGCGAACGACTTCATCGTCGCATGGATCCCCGAACGCCGGAACGACAAGCCCGTGATTGGCAAGGCATGAATTGATGTAGCTCATCTCGAGCCGGCGCCCGTCATGGCGCAGGCGGGCGGAAGGCTCGGGCACCTCGATGATCTCGAGTTTCTGGCCGCGGGCATCGTGCGCCGCCGCAAGACGCAGAAGATTGTCGCGCATCACGCGGTCATTCGTGCTTCCGTCCGGTCGTGGACGATGCACCAGCACGCGACCGGGTCCGGCGAAACTGACGATATTGTCGACGTGACCGTCCGTCTCGTCATCCGCCAGCCCCTCTCCCAGCCAGATCACCTTCGTGACACCCAGATAGATGGCCAACCGCTCCTCGATCTGCTGGCGCGTCAGGTTTGGATTGCGGTTCGGATTGAGCAGGCACTGCTCGGTGGTGATCAGCGTGCCAAGCCCGTCGACCACGATCGAGCCCCCCTCCAGCACCATCGGCCCGGCATAGGCGCGCATGTCGAGGGCATCGAGCAGGCTTTCCGCCAGCGCCGCGTCGCCGTCGTGAGGGTGATACTTGTTGCCCCACGCATTGAACCGCCAGTGCACACCCGCGACGCCGCCCGCACCATCAGTGACGAAAAGCGGTCCAATGTCCCGCATCCAGGAATCGTCGATGCGAAATCCCGCGAAATCGATCCCCTTGCCGCACGCCAGGCGCGCCTCGTCGTGATCCTCCGGGCGCACCACCATCGTCACCCGCTCGAAACCCGACAGCGCACGCGCCACGGCCGCATAGGCAACACGGGCCCGCAGAAGACCCTCGAGCGATCCCCAGGGCTCGGGCCGGCAGGGCCAGGCCATCCAGGTCCTGTTGTGCGTCACCCATTCCGCAGGCAGATAAAGCCCGTCACGAACAGGACATCGGTCATCGGCATCCAGCCTTCGTGTCATGATCCGCCAGGATCCCCGAGTTGCAAGCCCTTGGACAATTTGCGACTTTCATTCTTCTCGCACGACCGACCATAAACCGCAAAGCCGTATTGAATACGCGAAACACGCAAGGAGACCACATGTCCGGCCGCATCGACACCCGCCTGCAGGAACTGTCCATCACGCTGCCCAAGGCGGCCCCTCCCGTGGCGAGCTATGTCCCCTATGTCATCACCGGAAACCTCGTCTTCATCTCGGGGCAGGTCACCATGGGTCCGAGCGGGCTCGAATATGTCGGCCAGGTCGGGAAGGAATTCACGATGGAACAGGGCCAGGCGGCGGCGCGCCTGTGCGCCCTCAATGTGATCGCCCAATTGCGCGAGGCCTGCGCTGGCAATCTCGACCGCGTCACGCGCTGCGTGAAGGTCACCGGCTTCGTGAACGCCGTCCCGAACTTTGCCCAGCACCCCGAGGTCGTCAACGGCGCCTCCGACACATTCGTCCAGGTCTTCGGCGAACGGGGAAAGCACGCGCGCGCCGCCGTCGGGGCTGGATCCCTGCCCCGCAATGTCGCCGTTGAAGTCGAAGCCATCTTCGAGATCGCCTGACCCCAAGGCGGACCGGCGCCAGTGGCGGGCTTGAATGCAAGGTTGCACGGCGCGATTGCGGACATTCCCGCAACCGCATGGGACAGCCTCGCCTGCCCGCCAACCGCCCCCTTGAACCCGTTTGTCACCCACGCCTTCCTGCACGCGCTCGAGCAGAGCGGATCGGCCACGCCCGAAACCGGATGGTCGCCGGCGCATCTCACCCTCGAACAGGACGGCGCGATCATTGGCGCCGTCCCCGCCTACGTGAAGACGCACTCCTATGGCGAGTATGTCTTCGACCATGGCTGGGCGCAGGCCTTCGAACGCGCCGGCGGAACCTATTACCCCAAGCTTCAGGTCTCGGTACCCTTCACGCCCGCGACCGGCCCGCGCCTCCTCACCGGCAACCAGCCCGCCCTCAGGCCGGCGCTGGCAGACGCACTCAAGCACGTCTGCGAACGCCTCGAATTGTCCTCGGTCCACGTAACCTTCCAGCAGCAGCAGGAAGCCGAGGCGCTGCAGGCGGCGGGCTTCCTCCTGCGCAACGACCAGCAGTTCCACTGGACAAATGAAGGCTACCGCTCCTTCGACGATTTCCTGTCGCGCCTGTCATCGATGAGGCGCAAGAACCTCAGGCGCGAGCGACGGGAAGCCTTGCAGAACGACATCTCGATCGAGCACCTGACGGGAAGCGACCTGCGCGAGGCGCACTGGGACGCCTTCTTCGGCTTCTACATGGACACGGGCAATCGCAAGTGGGGCACGCCCTACCTCACACGCGAGTTCTTCTCGCGCGTGGGCGAAGCCATGGCAGACCGCATCCTGCTTGTGCTTGCGCGTCGCAACGGCCGCTATATCGCCGGCGCCCTCAATTTCATCGGTGGCGACACCCTCTACGGTCGCAACTGGGGCGCGATCGAGCACCATCCGTTCCTGCACTTCGAGCTCTGCTATTACCAGGCCATCGACTTTGCCATTGGCCGGGGGTTGCGGATCGTCGAGGCTGGCGCCCAGGGCGAACACAAGCTCGCGCGCGGCTACATGCCCGTGCGAACCTGGTCCTCCCACTGGATCGCACACCGCGGGCTGAGCGATGCGGTCGAGCGTTTCCTCGCGGCCGAACGCGCACGCGTCAACGAGGACATCGAGATACTGAAGGACCACAGCCCCTTCAGGAAGCAAGACCACGACGGAGAAAAATGATGGCCTATGACAGCCAGAACATATTCGCGAAGATCATTCGCGGCGAAGCGCCCTGCTTCAAGGTCTACGAGGACGCGCACACGCTGGCATTCATGGACATCATGCCCCAGGCCGAGGGACACACCCTCGTCATCCCCAAGGAGCCAGCCGAGAACATCTTCGACCTGAGCCCCGAAGGCGCAGCCGCCCTCATCAGGACAACACAGAAGATCGCAACCGCGCTGCGAAAGGTGACCGGCGCACCGGGCGTGATGCTCGCGCAATTGAACGGCGCGGCTGCCGGACAGACGGTCTTCCACATCCACTTCCACGTGATCCCGCGCACCGGAGGCATTGACCTCGCCCTTCATGCGCGCGACAAAGCCGACTTCACGAAGCTCAAGGCGCTGGCGGAACGCATCGCCGCCGCCATCTGACAAGGCTCAGCCTCATGACACGCATTGCCATCATCGGCGCCAGCAAGGGCTGCGGCCTCGAAACGCTGAAGGCTGCCTTGGCCCTCGGCTGGAACGTCAGCGCCCTTGCCCGCAGTCCCGAGCAATCAGGCCTGGAGCATGCCAAACTTGCCTGGTACAAGGGTGACGCGCGGAACGAACTGCTGGTCGAGCAGGCGCTTCAAGGGTGCGATGCCGTCGCGGTTACCCTGTCCGGGCCCATTGGCAACAAGCCCGTGACGATTTTCTCCGAGGCCATGCAGACCATCCTCAAGGTGATGAACAGGCTGGGCATCAAGCGTCTGGTATTCCTGAGCGGCCTCGGTGCCGGCGACAGCAAGGACAAGGCCGGGTTCCTGTACAACCTGTTCCACAGCCTCGTGCTCAAGCGCAATTACGAAGACAAGGATCGCGCCGAAAGCCTGATCATGAAATCCCACAAGGACTGGACGATCCTGCGCCCTGGACTCCTGACCAATGGCCCGCGCAAGGGCAACGTGAAGGTCCTGGTGAACCCTGCAGACTATCGCGGTGGCAGCATCAGCCGCGCCGACGTCGGCGCCTTCTTGATTGGATGTCTGCGAGACCGGTCACACCTGCACCAAACGCCTGTCCTGGTTTACTGACCAAGCCGGTCAGTCGAACAGCGCGACAGCCACGCGGGTCTTGCCCCCGGCCTCGGGATTGAACATCACGAGGAACTTGCGCGTGACCTCGCACGTCGTCGCCGACCAGAGCTCTTCCCAAGCCTGCCCCGAGCGCCGCACTTTGCGCACCGCCGTATCGAACAGGAACGCAGGCTCCTCGCACCCGGACCGGATCCCGATCCCGTTGGCTTCCCTGAAGACAAGCTGCATGGCCTGCTGCTGCAAGCGCGGCCCGGCGACCGAACGTCCGGGCACGCCCACGCTGAGCTGCGCCGGTTTTATGCCCTGCGGATAGACAAAGACGTTGTGCACGCGATCCGACCAGCACCCCCGTCCCCTGACGAGCAGGCGCCACACCCCGGCACGCGCAGGATCCACCCGCACCGACAAGTCGCTCTCGTCGACATGATCCGCGCCGGCAAACTCGAAGATGCGCTTCATGCCACACGGCGGCGCAATCAGCCTGTCGAGGTTGATCAACGCCACCGCGATGCGATTGGCCATCTGCGGTGTCGTCTCCCCCCGCGCAAGAAGCTGCGGGAAGTTGCCGCGGATGCTGACATTCTCCTCGTCCGCAAGCGCCGGCGTCAAGCCAAGGACAAAGGCCAGGAAACCTGCAAGGACTCGCTTCATTTGACCAACTCGGGCTCGCGCAGGCCCGAAGCCTCGCCCCCCTCGGCATCGTTGCCGTCGGGCGCGACGCTGGCAGGCAACACCGGCGCCTCGATGATCTCGAAGGCAAGCCCGCTACCATCGGCATTGACCATTACCTTGACCGTGCCGCCGCGCAGAAGCCGCCCGAACAGGATCTCGTCCGCCAGCGGTTTCTTGATCGCCTCCTGGATGAGCCGCGCCAGCGGGCGGGCACCGAACGCCTCGTCATAGCCGCGCGCGGCAAGCCACGCCGTCGCCTCGGGCGAGAGCTCGAACGTCACATTGCGATCGCTGAGCTGCGCCTCAAGCCGCAGCACGAACTTCTCGACCACGCGCTCGACCACCTCGGGCCCCAGCGCCCGGAAGGGCACCACGGCATCAAGGCGGTTGCGGAACTCCGGTGTGAACAGCTTCTTGATCGCCTCGCTGTCCTCGCCCTCGCGCTTGCCGCGACCGAAGCCGATGGACTCCTTCGCGGCATCCGCCGCGCCGGCATTCGTCGTCATGATCAGCACGACATTGCGGAAGTCGACCTTCTTGCCGTTGTGATCGGTCAGCTTGCCATGGTCCATGACCTGCAGCAGGACATTGAACAGGTCCGGATGCGCCTTCTCGATTTCATCAAGCAGCAGCACGCAATGCGGGTGCTGGTCGACACCATCCGTCAGAAGCCCGCCCTGGTCATAGCCGACATATCCCGGCGGCGCGCCGATCAGGCGGCTGACCGAATGGCGCTCCATGTACTCCGACATGTCGAAACGCAGCAGTTCAACGCCCAGGATCTTCGCCAGCTGCCGCGCCACTTCCGTCTTGCCCACGCCCGTCGGCCCCGAGAACAGGTAGCTGCCTATGGGCTTCTCCGGATCGCGCAGGCCCGCCCGCGCCATCTTGATCGCAGCGGACAGCGCCTTGATCGCATCGTTCTGCCCGTAGACCACGTGCCCCAGGTTGACCTCGAGGTCACGCAGGCTCTCGGTATCGTTCTTCGAGACCGTCTTGGGTGGGATGCGCGCCATCTTGGAGATCACCTCCTCGATTTCCGGCACATCGATCACCTTCTTGCGCTTGCCTTCCGGCAGCAGCATCTGCGATGCACCCGTCTCGTCGATCACGTCGATCGCCTTGTCGGGAAGCTTGCGGTCATTGATGTACTTGGCCGCAAGCTCGACGGCCGCCTTCACCGCCTCATTTGTGTATTTGACCTTGTGGTACTCCTCGAAATAGGGCTTGAGCCCCTTGAGGATCTTCACCGCATCGCTGACCGAGGGCTCGGCAACGTCGATCTTCTGGAACCGGCGCACCAGCGCGCGGTCCTTCTCGAAGTGCTGACGGAATTCCTTGTACGTCGTCGACCCCACGCAGCGCAGGCTGCCCGACTGCAGCGCCGGCTTGAGCAGGTTGGACGCATCCATGGCCCCGCCGCTGGTCGCGCCCGCACCGATCACCGTATGGATCTCGTCGATGAACAGGATCGCGCCCTTGAATTGCTCGAGTTCCTTGAGGACGTTCTTCAACCGCTCCTCGAAATCGCCGCGATAGCGCGTGCCGGCAATCAGCGAGCCCATGTCCAGCGAGAAGATCGTGCAGTCCCGAAGCACCTCGGGAACCTCATTGTTGATGATCTTGCGCGCAAGGCCCTCGGCGATCGCCGTCTTGCCGACGCCGGGATCCCCGACGAGCAAAGGATTGTTCTTCTGCCGGCGGCACAGGATCTGGATCGTGCGATCCACCTCGGCCTCGCGCCCGATGAGGGGATCGATCTTGCCGGTGCGCGCCTTCGCGTTCAGATTGACACAATAGGCCTCTAGCGCCTCGGTTCCCTGCTTGACCGGCTTTTCGCCATCCTCCTCGTCCTCGGCTCCACGAACCGGACGCGATTCACTGGCGCCGGGACGCTTGGCGACGCCATGGCTGATATAGCTCACCACGTCGTAGCGGTTGATGTTCTGCTCGCCCAGGAAAAAGACGGCATTGCTCTCTCGCTCGGCGAAGATCGCAACGAGGATGTTGGCACCCGTTACCTCTTCGCGCCCCGAGGACTGGACATGGATCACCGCGCGCTGCACCACGCGCTGGAACCCGGCCGTGGGCTTTGCGTCCTCGCCGTCGTCAACGATGAGAGTCGAAAGCTCGTTGTCGATGTAGTTGGTCACCGCGCGGCGAAGGGCGTCGATATCGACATTGCACGCCCGCATGACAGCAATCGCATCCTGGTCTTCCAGCAGCGAAAGGAGCAGGTGCTCGAGCGTCGCGTATTCGTGATCGCGCTCGTTGGCGAGAGCCATCGCCCGATGAAGGCTGGCCTGCAGGGACTTTGAAAAACTAGCCACGTCCGTCGCCTTTCTTCAAATGAACAAATCCGGCACTGCCCCTCTTGCCCGTCCAGTCTACAATATCATTCTTTCTCCAAGGTGCACTGCAGCGGGTGCTGGTGACGCTGCGCAAACGCAATGACCTGCGCGACCTTGGTTTCTGCAACTTCGTAGGTGTAAACGCCGCAGATACCCACGCCCTGGCGGTGCACCTGCATCATGATCACCTCCGCATCCTCCCGGCCCTTGTTGAAGAAGCGCTCGAGGACATGCACCACGAATTCCATGGGCGTGTAGTCGTCGTTCAGCATCAAGACCTTGTAAAGGCTTGGCTTCTTCGTCTTGGGGCGCGGCTTTGTAACCAGTCCCGTCGACGGACCCCGGTCATCCCCATCGCCATTCTGCTGTGTCATTCCGCTACTGCTGCATAATTGGAAACGTCGGAAGCCAGCTTATTAGATATGTAACCTTCAGGGAATTGAAAGGTCGCCCGTCCTCGGGGCAATCCCGGCCAACTTATGGAAAACTAACGGGAAACCGGCGCAGCGAAAGGCCGCAACGCGCCCACCCACGACCCGATCCGCCTGGCATTCACCCCAAGGTCCGAATGGCCATAGACCGACCGCGAATAGACGGCCAGCGTCGAGCACCCATCGCCCACATCGAAAAACCGGGCCGCGACCAGGTCGGGAAACCGGAACAGCGCCGAGCGGACAACCAGATTGTCGTAGAGGCCGACGTCATCCTTCAGGACATGGCTGACGCGGGGCGCAGCCAGGGCAACCCGCAGGAAGGCCTGCCTGAGACTGCCCGCGGCAATTCCATAGACGACAGCCTCCTCGTCAATCCTGGCCGCCGCGCAAGCGCCGCGCGGCGCCAGCAAGAAACTGTTGGGGCTGGCAGGCCGCACCAGCGAGGCAAAATCAACGCGCGACAGGTGATCCATGAGAGGCCATCCGGGTAAGCGAAAAAGAAAAAGGCCCGCCGATTTTACCCGGCAGGCCTTCATGAAATAGGAAACCGCGAGAATTACTCGGCAGCGCGAGCGGTCGCCGGCTCCTTGAATTCCTGCATCTTCTCGGTCATCTCGGCGAAGCGGGCGGTGAAGGGCTCGGCAGCCTGCTTGGCCGCATCCAGCCACAGATCGTTCAGCTTCGTCGCCTGGGCGACATAGGCATCAAGAGCCGACTTCGCGAAATCCGTCTGCAGCTCCCAGGCCTCGTGCACGCTCTTGGCACCCGAGACAGCCTTGAACGCAGCGACGCCATCTTCCATCTGCTGCTTGGAGAAATTGAACATTTCGCCGTTCACGCGCTCGAAGGTCTTGGCAAACACGGTCGCGGCCTGGACATAGGCCTCGAAACCGCCCTTGCCGAACGAGGAGAACTGCTCGAACCCCTTCGTCATGGTCTCAAATCCGTTCTTCATTGCGATGTCCTGTTTCTGATTGGGCCGCCAATGAGGCCGCCGCGCCGAATGCTGCAATGCAACATGAATTTCATATAAGCTGCCGCAGCGGACTGTCAAGGCAATTTTGTGCAGTGCACAATGGGGATAATGCCCCAAATTCGAACAGCATTTACCTTGCCGCAAGGCCTGCGCCCGAACATGGAGATCCCGTTTCGGTCAAAGCATCGGCACCGGACGACAGGATACAATTCCTGCGTGTCCGCTGGAGGTCAGGTCATGTTAACCCTTCCCAATCTTTCAAAATGTGACAGACTGCTGCCAACGTTGTCGGGTAAGGGGTCGACACGGCCGGTGGTCTGTTTCTTGCTGCCGGAAGCCTGATGTCGACATTCCTGAGCGAAGGGATCTGCAACGCACCATGAACGCGCGCGTCCGGCCAATGCACCTGCTTGTGACTCTGCTGGCATTGCTGGCCCTTGTCCTGACATCCGCGACAGCAGACGCTGCCCGCAAGAAGAAGAAAAAGCGCGCGGCACCCCGCGCCCCGGTCGTCTATGTCGAGAAATTCGCAGCGATCGTGGTTGACGCCCAGACCGGCCGCGTCCTCTACGAGAGCATGGCGCAGGAAAAGCGCTTTCCCGCCTCGCTGACCAAGATGATGACGCTGTATCTGCTGTTCGAGCAGATCAATGCCGGCAAGGCCTCGCTCTCGACCCGCATGACCGCATCAGCCTATGCCTCGTCGCAGGACCCGACCAAGCTGGGCCTGGAACCCGGGGACACGCTGTCGGTCGAAGATGCCATCAAGGCCCTGATCGTGCGCTCCGCCAACGACGTCGCCGTTGTTGTCGCCGAGCAGATCGCGGGCTCCGAGCACCGATTTGCCCAGCGCATGACTGAAAAGGCGCGCGAACTGGGCATGGTCAACACGCAATTCGTCAACGCCTCCGGCCTGCCGGACGAGAACCAGCGCTCGACCGCCTTCGACCTGATGCTGCTGAGCCGCCGGCTCGCCAGCGACTTCAGCGAATTCTACCCCTATTTCCGCTTGCAGAGCTTTGTGTGGGGCGGCCGCAGCTACGAGGGCCACAACAACCTTCTCAAGTTCTTCGACGGCGCCGATGGCATGAAGACAGGCTACACGCGCATGTCCGGGTTCAACCTGGCCAGCGCCGCGACGCGCAAGGACAAGCGCCTGATTTCGGTCGTCATGGGTGGCCGCACGGCACGCGAGCGCGACACGAAGACAGCCCAGCTCCTCGAGGCAGAATTCGCCAAGCTCGGCCTTGGCCAACCGGCCCCCGTGCTGATGGCCATGTCGCCCCTGGTGCTGGACGACGATGAAGCCGCCGCTGCAACGGCAAGTGACCCCGCCAGCGAGACGCGCCCGACCGACGCAGCGCCGCCAGCCGCTCGCCCTGCCATCGTTGCAGCAGGCATGGTTCCCTCCCTCGCTCCACGCGAGACGGGACAGGGCGATTCAGAAGAAACGGCCCGCACGCCGACGGCACCCACGGAATCAGGCCTTTGGGGCATCCAGGTGGGCGCCCATGCCTCGCGCGAGAACGCTCAAACCCAGCTCAGCCAGGTCAAGGCGCAGATGCGCGACCTGCTGTCGGGCGCGCGCGAAGCCATCGTGCCGCTGAACATCCAGGGCAACACCCTCTACCGGGTGCGCTTCGGCGCCTTCACGCCGAAAAAGGCCGAGCGCCTGTGCGACCAGATCGAGGGACGTGGCGTCAGCTGCCTCGTCGTGACCGAGGGCGGCTGGAACCAGTCCGGCACCTCCGCCACCCGCCCGATCGCGGTTCGCTGACAAGAAACGTCGAAGTGCAAGGGGGCATCAAGCGCCCCCGCATCGACACGTCAATTGATCTCGATCAGTCCACGGCATCACGCCTACGCTAGTGTGCGCACCTGTGCAGAGCCATGTCTGTGGCTCGGCAATCGCAACGCACACAGCGAGAACCACCGCCATGAACCGACTGTCTGGGAAGAATGCCATAGTCACCGGCGGCGCCGTTGGCATCGGCCGCGCCTGCGTCGAACGAATGGCAGAGGAAGGCGCCAGTCTCGCGATCTTCGACGTCCTCGATGCACAGGGCAAGGCGCTCGCAGCCGACCTCGCCACCAGGGGTCACAAAGTCACGTACCAGCACGTGGACGTCACTGACGAAGCCGCGATGAAATCCGCCATCGACAGGACGGCGCGGGACCTCGGAGGCCTCCAAGTGATGGTCAACAATGCAGGCATCTCAGGCAGCCCCAAGCCCACCGACCAGGTGACAGAGGTCGAGTGGGACCGTGTTCAGGCCGTCAACGTGAAGGGCGTTTTCTTTGGAACCAAGCACGCGATCCCGCATATGCGGGCGGCCGGAAAGGGTTCAATCATCAATCTTTCCTCTATTGCCGGCCTGATCGGCATCGGCGGCATCGCACCCTACCATGCATCGAAAGGTGCCGTGCGGCTGATGTCGAAGAACGATGCCATTACATACGCGCCCGAGAAGATCCGCGTGAACTCGATCCATCCCGCCTATATCTGGACGCCGATGGTCGAGAACCATTTGCGCGCAACGTCTCAGGATCTCGAGGCCGCCAGGCTGGCAGCCGGAGCCGCCCATCCCGTCGGCCACATGGGAGAACCCGACGACATCGCCTGGGCAGTCGTCTGGCTGGCCTCGGATGAAGCCAAATTCGTGACCGGCGCCGAGATCGTCATCGATGGCGGCTACACCGCCCGCTGAGATGACGAAGCCCGACTGGCACGCCCGCGGCCCTAATTACGGTGACAGTGCATTTAATCCCAGCGCACTCGCAGGGATTTATGCGAAAAATCGTCAGGAATAAAGTGCACTGTCACCGTAATTTGGGTCAATTTCGGTGACAGTGCACTTTTCCGCGCCGCCGCAAAGGTTACCGTCTGGTCCCTCCTGCAAC